>CANNIJ010000010.1 GCA_947505025.1 Legionellaceae bacterium
GCCATCACTTGGAATAAAAAAACCAAATCCATCTGGATGTGCTTGTACTGTGCCACGTTGTAAGGTAATCCGGGTAAATAAACAATATCTTCCACGTCGATCTTGCATAAGCTGACCATCGCGCAGCATTGCACGCAATCTAAAACCAACAGCTGCTTGTTGATCTTCATTTTGCAGTTCAAGTTGATCTAACAGGTGTTGCCGAGACATAGGACGCGCGTATTTTTCCAGCACTTGCATAATGAATTCGCGGCTTGGAATTGGATTGGCATAATTTTCGCTTTCTCGTTGAAAAAATGGATCTTTGGGTGTACTCACAAGGTTACCTAGGATTGACGTGAAACTCTATAAAGAGTACCGTATAATACATTAAATTAACAGCGCGTAATAGAATGACATTCTTTATAGAGAGCGGCCTAAATATTACTGGATGGGTGAGTGCGGTAATTTATATACACACACAAGCAATTCCACGTTGGAAAGATGCAGGTATTGTCTTAGAACAGGCTGGCGGATTGCGCTTAGTTGAAGAAAATCATTCATTTAATCATCAGCTTTGGTACGCGGAAGATCGTGCTCGGCGTAATGACTTAGGATCTGATTTTGTTATGCAAGCCAAACGTGCGATCGATCAATACAATCAAGCGCGTAATGATCGGGTGGAAATGTTGGACAAATGGTTGGCAGAAAAGCTGCGCCCAGCGCCACACACCGACTGCGCTGTACACTCAGAAACACCAGGCATGATGATTGACCGCCTGTCAATTTTAGCTTTGAAAGCATATAACATGTGCCTACAAACTGAACGTGATGGGGTTGATTCAGCACATCGAGCCACGTGCATGGACAAGCTGGCCGTAATTCGCGCTCAAAAAGACCAGCTGGAGCGTTGTTTGTCACATATGTTGACTGAAGTACAGCAGCATACTCGTACATTTCGCTTGTATAATCAATTTAAAATGTACAATGATCCAAATCTAAATCCTGAACTGTACCGTCAGCCGTCTGAGTCTCAGGCTGTGTTTGAAAAAAACTTAAGTTAGACTTTGATTGTTTCTTTAGTCTGGCTTCATTTGCAGTCCCAAACTCCTTGGCTAGTGCGCGACCTGCACAAGATGCAGCTGCAATTAGATAACTACAGCCAATACTGAGCCAAAGAATTACGCCGACGTAATGATTGTCGGCGTGCATTATTTCATCTCCGGCCTTAGGTCCTTTGATACCTCCAGAGAAAACCTGTCTTAGGATTTCACACACACCATAATACGGTGCGCCTCCATCGGAGGGTTTAATCAAATCATTCTGAATTTCCGTTGTAATTAGATTTTTTTGTTCCGCGAAATTCTCCGTAGAGATTGTTTTGATTAACTTTTCAAGTTCTGGATTTACTCCATTAGTTAATGGATTCATTTGCAAATGGTCATGATGACGTTTGAGAGCAGAACTTATACAATATAAAATACAACTAACACCGGCTAAAACACATACTATGATGAAGATTGGAGGGCATGGAATTCCCAGAAGTAACATCAGTGTGACCACGCAAATCATTAGACTTGAAATCACCCCTTGGGTCGTTAGGCCATGTTTGACTCCGTCTAAAATGGCCATTCCATATGAAAATCTAACTGTGTCCTCTAGTTCTTTGAGTATTTGAGTATGACTTTGGTATTCCAGTTGGAGTTGAGCTTTTAGTCTCTGGTATTCTGTGGTTTGTTCAAGTTTTTCTTCCATCTGTGCCAAAAGAACCATAATCTCTTTTTTACATAACTCAACTTTTGTTTTTAGTGCAGTAGACAGTAATTTGCGCTGGAAATCGTACTCTTCAAACATTCGGCTACAGATGTAGCTTAGAGTTAAAAATGTTGACAAGACTAACATTGAGATAAAAATAGGTGGGATAAAAACCGCTAATGTAGCTGTTGCAAAATAAAAATATAGACCCTCTACTGCGCCTGCAAATGCAGCGCTCATGAAGCTACGTGTTTTAAGATTAGTTGTTTGGATGTTTGTAGCCAGTTTTTCTTCAGTATCTTGTTTGTATGTTTGCCAGTCCGTGATTGTTTCTATGGATTTTTCTTGTACTTGCTTGGTGAGTAAATCATTTGTATCCTGCATTACTTTGCGTTCGTTCTTCATTGCTCTATACCACATGCGATTGAAGATTGACAAAGCAGCGAGGGTTACGCCTATTGGTAGAAGTAGGAAGTGTACTCCATAGGTACATTTTTCGATTGCAGCGAATGTATTCCTGACGCCTTTAAATGCCCATTTCAAGGCTTTAAGCATGTCGCGTATATATGGCCATATAATGGCCAGGTTACGTTGGAACCAATTGTCGTCTTTTTCAGAAAAAAAACCGCCGAGTATTGAGGCCCCGATGAGTAATGTGCCGCCGCACACCATGGCTACGACACCCTCAGGAGTACCCAGGGCGCTGTGGAATGCGGTGACATAATTAACGTTGGAGTAAAAATAACACAGTTCAAATCCGAGCTTGGGTATTGTAAGAGCAAGATTGAGACCATCCACAGCGCCGTAAGCACCATAAATGTAACGTTCTTCATTGAGTTTTGTCGCTAGTGGTCCATAGATGTAGTCGAGGGTGCTGCTTACTGCTGGTGATGCTGTGGTCTCTTGGGTTTCCAACAAGTCAGTTCTCAAGTGCAGACTTAAGATGCGCAAATCATAACATAAAGCTGGTTAGGTGACAAGAAGTATTTCATACTGATTGTGATTAGGTCATCTGGTGGTTGGCGGCTCTGGCGCCCATATATTGTCACCTCTATATCAAATGCGCGCGATCTGATGTAATATAGTTCGGCATTGGGTGCCTTTCTCACATTTTATGTGATGCCGTTGTATCTATGATACAGCGGCATAGGTATGTTACGATGACGGGTATGTTTTGGATTGATGTTTTGGAGACTTCATGCGGTTATTGACTATGATCGTTTTTGCTTGGCTGGGTTTGATGGGGGACGCAATGGCGCATCGTGAAAAAATCACGTTAGGTTACATTGAAAAAGTAACCTTGGCAGATCAAGATTTGATGTTATCTGCCAAGCTAGATACCGGAGCAAAATCGGCTTCGCTAAATGCGCTAAAGATTACTCCGGTAGATATTAAAGGGCAGCGATACTTGAGGTTTATTGTACCGAGTAAAACTGGTGATGTTATTTTTCAATGCCCATATGTCGGCAAGGTAAATATTAAAGTACGTGCTGGGGACTCTGTAGGCCCTTTATTCCGCAATTCAATTAATCGGCCTGTAGTTCTAATGCGCGTTAACTTAGCGGGCAAAGATCAACTAATCCGGGTTAACCTGACTAACCGCAAACGCTTTATTTATCCATTATTACTTGGCAGAGAAGCAATTATTGCTTTTGATGTGATTGTAGATTCTAGTATGAAATATATAACCTCATCTATGCAAGCCAAATCTGTTCAAATGAGCCACTCATGAATTCTAGTAAAAGGCATCTTTATGGTTTAATTTTTTCGTTACTTGTTATTGGGCTGGGTATTTTTAGCTACAGACATATTGTTTTAGAGGTTCCTTTAACTGAAAGTGAAACTGTAAATAGCTGGATGATTGAAGCTAACTTACACTTTATGACGGACAAGAACACACCTGTTAAGGCAAGTTTTACAATCCCGTATCGACCACCACATTTTGCGATTTTAGATGAATATTTTGTTTCACAAAATTATGGAGTAACTACTAGCTTAAGTGGTGATAATCGACGTGCTGTTTGGTCGTTAAGACGGAGTAGTGGCCGACCTCAGTCTTTATATTACCGTGCAGTATTTCGTGAGATGGAGCATCATGAATCATCTTTAGGCGCTCCACCGCATGTGGCGGTGCGCGCACTAGCTGATAATCAAAAAACTGCAGTAGAAACAATTATTCAACAGGCACGTCAATCCTCTGTAGACATTCAAACCTTTGCTGAGCGTACGGTGAATGCATTGAACCAAAATGATGGTAATGCCAAGCTTTTAATAGGTGGTAATCCTGATGATCGTGCCTTAATTGATGCAGCTATTTTAGTTTTAAATCAGGTTAGAATTTATGCTATGCCAGTTGAAGGCTTGGCCTTAAAGCAACAGAACAAAGCTGATTTTACCTTGTTTTTGGCGGTTTATAATGGCAAAGACTGGATTTATCTACAGCCACGTACCGGCGCCTCAGGGTTGCCGCATGATGTATTGGTTTGGCAGTACGGAGCTGGGTCGATGTTTGATGTTAGCGGCGGCAAGCAACCTCACTTTACTTTGACAGTAACACCAACGCCACTGAATGCTTTGAGCATGGCTAAAACACATGGTGTGCAGACAGCCAGTCAGTTACTACGTTTCTCTTTATTACAATTGCCGGTGCATGTGCAAGAAACATATAAGGTTTTATTAACCCTGCCTATTGGCGCATTTATAATCTTGTTATTACGTAATTTTATTGGCCTAAGTACTTTTGGAACATTTATGCCAGTTTTAATTGCGCTGGCTTTTCGTGAAACTCATGTTGTATGGGGTATTGTTTTATTTGTAATGATAGTTTCTTTCGGTTTAATTGCGCGGTTTTACTTAGATCAATTACGCTTACTTTTAGTACCAAGGTTATCCGCAATTTTGACTGTCGTGATTTTATTGATGATTTTGATTACTGTAATTAGCCATAATTTAGGCTTGGAATCTGGTCTTTCCGTGGCCTTATTCCCGATGGTGATTTTAACGATGACCATCGAACGCATGTGTGTTACCTGGGATGAGCGCGGGGCCAGCAATGCATTAAAATCTGGCTTAGGTAGTTTGATCGCTGCAGTAGTTGCGTATTCAGCCATGAATCGTCCAGCACTGCAGTATTTAATGTTTGCGTTTCCTGAATTGCTATTAGTATGTTTGGCGTTGATTTTGTGGTGTGGTCAATACAGGGGTTATCGATTGTTTGAATTATTTCGCTTTAATGCGCTAACCGGGACAAAATGATGTGGAAAATATACCGCAGTTTGCATAAGGGCGGCATTTTAAGTATTAATTGCCGTAACAGTGAATATGTATTGCGCTATAATCGTAGAAAATTATACCCTTTGGTAGATGATAAATTAAAGACTAAGCGTCTGGCATTACTCGCGAATATTGCGGTCCCCGCGTTGTATGCATTAATTGAAACCGAACACCAAATTAAAAAGATTGAAGAAATTCTTGCTCCGTATGATGATTTCGTGATTAAGCCGGCACATGGTGCTGGTGGTGACGGTATTCTCGTAATTCGAGATCGAGTAATGGGTCGCTATCGACAGATCAATGGCAAATTACTCACAGAACATGATCTAAAGTATCATTTGTCGTGCCTGTTATCTGGGGCTTATAGTTTGGGTGGCCATCCGGATTATGCGTTGATTGAACGTCGTGTGGTTGTCAATCCAGTCTTTGAAAATGTAAGCTATGAAGGTGTACCGGACATTAGAATCATAACCCTGCTTGGATATCCAGCCATGGCAATGGCGAGATTGCCCACCAGATTATCAGGTGGCAAGGCTAACTTACATCAGGGTGCAATCGGAGTGGGGATTGACTTGGCCACAGGCATGACTTTAGGTGGGGTTTCTAATAATGACGCAATTGATCATCATCCAGATACTTTAAATTCAATTGTTAACATTCAACTACCTTATTGGGATACTATTTTAGATATAGCCGCACGTTGCTACGAGCTGACTGGATTAGGCTATTTAGGCGTGGATATTGTTTTAGACAAAGTTCAAGGACCAATGATGTTGGAGCTTAATGCACGTCCAGGATTAAACATTCAAATTGCTAATCGTGAAGGTGCATTAAAACGTTATCGAGCGATTGAGGCTCATGCAGCGGGTTGTGGTGATGAATCCATCGCTAATAGAGTGCTGTTTAGTCAAAAAATGTTTGGCACGCTAGAGGTTGCCGCATAAATTATTCTTGAATAATGTGTTTAAGGTTCATGTGTGGTCTAAACTTAGAATATGTAGATGATATTCAATCACAGGAGCCACACATGTTTGCATCAAGTAACACGGTCACATGGGTCGTAATAACCGATACAAATGATTGTCGTATTTATCAGTATTCTAATGGAAATCAATCATTATTATTAATTAAAGAGATCAAGCATCCAGAAAATAAACTCAGAGATATTGAGTTAACTTCGGATAAGCCGGGTCACTATAAGTCTGGGATGTCAGGTCGAGGTGCATTTTCACAACGCACTGATCCTAAAGAAATTTTGATTGATGATTTTGCGCGTGAGATTGCACGCGAACTTGATCATGGACGAACCGTCAACGCTTATTCCGGTATAGTTTTATTTGCATTACCGCATATGCACGGTTTGATTAAACAACATATGAACCCGCATGTTAGAACACTAATCACACATGCGGTAGAGAAAGATGTAATGAAAATCAGCACAAAAGAATTATTAGATCTAATTTAATGTGCAGTTTTTATGGATCAGTTCTGAGTGATCTGATCCGTTGCGCTTCAATGATCAAATTACTCAGATAATCATAAGTCATATAGAAGTCACCATGATCACCGATCTGTGGGCCCCAAGAATTTCTCAAGGTAAATAGCCCTCGGTATATACGGCCTTTTTTATCTTTGGCAGTGGCTTGATCATCATAACCGGTTAAAACCATTTCATGTCCAACCAGTTCAGTTTTATCACTAAATTCATTCACCATTTCCTGAGTAAGTACCCAGGTATCGTTCGCAGTATTGTGACTACCGACCGCTCCAATTATGCCTTGGTCTATATTCAGTAATAATACTCCAAAAGTCACGCGGTCACCGGCTGCCAGGCTATTTTTCAAGGCATTCAATGTATTGACTGGAGTTACTTTATCAAAAGAAACTTGGTAGTCGTCTAACAGCGATGACCAAGCTAATAAGTGTTGACTAAATGGCTCACTCAGGCCGTGATAGATGTCGGGTGACAAGTATTGATCAGGCACATTGCCGACTAACGGGTACTCAGTTAGGCTGCCACAAGCATTTGCACGTTGTTGGGTTTTATTGATCAAGCCAAATACACTCATTTGCCATAGTACATTTCTGCCCCAAGAACCATCCCATCCGCTAGCTTGATAAGCGTTTTTTTCTAAATATTGTCCCAGCTGCAACGCGCACAATTGGCTGATGTAGTCTCCCTTATTTAAGGCTGCATCCAATGCCGCTGTAGCTGCGAAAGTCACGCAGGTACCATGTGTTCCTTGGTTTAATACAGGCACTTGACTCATACCTAACTGAACTTGCATTGGGTATTGATTTGCTACGTTGAAGCCCAGTTTAGGTTTTTGTGAATTGTAAATATTTCTATTCAATATTTTTCGAGCATGTTCTGATAGATCAACTTTCAATAACGCAATGGAAGTCGGCGCCGTCGCCCGTAAGCCATTAAATACTGGCTGAGGTAACCTATGCTGTACCGTTCCAACTAAATCTATATCATTTGCGTATGATAGTGACTGTGTGATGCACCCTGCCAATAGTATGGTCGATATGATTATTTTCAAAACATTACTCTTAATGATCTACGAAGGTTTAAGGATTTTACATGCAAAAGACAATAGCTGCAAATGATGTGACGTGTATCTTGTATCTTGTATTTTGCATCTTGCATCTTGAATGCGGCCATGATATATTTTGCGCGAAATCTAATGAGAGTGGCTTTTAGAGTTGAAAAATCTGCATGGATTATATGGGGCGAGATTTTTTCTGATATTTCAGGCGCTTCTAGCGGTGTTAGTTTTTTTTGTTTTTTTAAACAAAAGTTGGAATTCCGCGATTTCTGCAGGCTTAGCTGGCGGAGTATGTGCGTTGCCAAATGCTTTTTTTGCGTATCAATTTTTTCAGCGCAACGGAGCACAGCAAGCACAAAGAATAGTTGCGCGCTTTTATCAGGGCGAGGCGGTTAAGTTGTTAATTTCAGCTGGATTATTTGCTGGGGTTTTTGCTTGGCGTGGCCTTGTTCCTGAAGTGTTTTTTGGGGTTTACCTGTTTTTTTTGTTAACCCATATATTTGCTCCATGGTTTTTTGGACTTTCGTCAAATAGAACGAAGGTGTTTTTTGTAAAAAGAAATAGTGGCTTAAATGATATCCAATTCTGAATATATCAAGCATCATCTTGCATACTTAACTTTTAACGTTAAATCTTGGCGTTTAGGTTCTGATGGAGGTTTTTGGACCATCAACCTAGATACAGTATTTTTTTCTGTATTGCTCGGGTCTTTGACGATGTTGTTGTTATATTGTGGTTCGCGTCGTGTTTCAACCCATACTCCAGGACGACTACAGAATTTTGCTGAGTGGATGCTGGTATTTGCTGACAACCAAGTCAAAGATTGCTTTCATGGTAAGAATAAAATGATTGGGCCGTTGGCTTTAACCATTTTTCTCTGGGTGTTTTTGATGAATTGTATGGACATCCTACCGGTAGATATTTTGCCATTACTCGCTCAAATGATGGGCATTCATTATTTGAAAGTTGTGCCAACAAATGATTTGAATTTAACTTTATCTATGTCTTTGTCCGTGTTCCTGCTGATACTTTTTTATAGTATTAAAGTCAAAGGATTGAAGGGTTTTTCAAAAGAGCTGGCCTTGCAGCCATTTAATCATGCGTTATTTATCCCATTTAATTTATTGCTTGAGTTGGTTGGTTTGATCGCTAAGCCAATTTCTCTGGCGCTACGGTTGTTTGGTAATCTGTATGCAGGAGAGTTGATCTTTATTTTGATCGCCTTGTTAACTTTACACCCAGAGCCAGCTTCACTCGGTAGCACGGTTACGTTAGGGATAACGCAGTTTATATTGTCTTTAGGCTGGTCTATTTTTCATATTTTAGTAGTTACGTTACAGGCGTTTATCTTTATGGTGCTGACAATTGTTTACTTGAGTTTGGCGCACGAAGATCATTAGTAGTTTATTTTTTTAACATTGTCTAAAAGGGGATTGAAATGGAAACGACTGGTTTAAGTTTGATAGCTCATGTACAAGGCATGACGGTTATAGCCGTAGCATTGTTGATTGGATTGGGCGCTATGGGTACAGCGATTGGATTTGGTTTGTTGGGCGGCAAGTTTCTAGAAGGCTCAGCACGTCAGCCTGAAATGGTTCCTATGTTGCAAGTTAAAATGTTTATTGTTGCCGGCTTGTTAGATGCTGTAACTATGATTGGGGTTGGGATTGCACTGTTCTTTACTTTTGCTAACCCATTTCTAGCTGGTTTGAGTGCTTGATTAGTCAGGTGGAGCAAGCTGATTGCTCCACCTCGCGGGAGGCAGTACTTTGAATATTAATTTGACTTTGATTGTACAGATGCTTGTTTTTGCAGCATTTGTTTGGTTTACCATGCGTTTTGTTTGGCCTCCTTTAGTGCGGGCTATGGATGAGCGACAAGCTATCATTGCAGAAGGCCTGTCGGCTGCAGAGCGTGGACAAAAAGAACTTGAATTGGCACAAAATCGTGTAAAAGAAGATCTTAAGCAGGCAAAAGTTGATGTTGCGGACATCCTAGAAAAAGCTAATCGACGCGCAGTTATTCTGATAGATGAAGCTAAGGAGCAGGCTTTACATGCTGCCAAGCGTGTTGCGCAGGTCGCTCAAGAACAACTTTTGCAGGAAGTCAGCCGAGCCAAAGAATCTTTGCGTCAACAAGTCGCGGCCTTGGCCATGGCTGGTGCGGAAAAGATTTTGATGCGAGAAATTGATCAGCAAGAAAATAAAGTCTTGTTGGATCGCTTGATAGAAGAGATGTGATATGTCGGAGAATACTACCCTGGCTAGACCGTATGCAAATGCCGTATTTATGTTTGCTCTAGAACACAAATCCTTAGCACAGTGGTCAAGCAGATTAAATATGTTGTCGACGATTGTAAAAAACCAGGATGCGGCTTGTTTTATCTCTAATCCCAGCGTTAGTGTGCCGCTGCAAGCCGAGTTAGTCTTGTCGACGATGAAAGAGCTGGATCTGGATATGTCTGATCTTAACCTGATTAATTTGGTTGAATTACTTGCACAAAATAAGCGCCTGGGTTTAATGCCTGCCATTGCAGAGTATTTTGATGGATTACGCGCCGAACATGAAAAAACATTGACCGTTAGCGTGGCCAGCTTTGGTCCACTAAGCGCCGAACAACAAAAACGGTTAACCCTGAGATTAAGTGATAAATTACAGCGTAAAGTTCAATTATCTATAAGTTTAGATCCGTCATTGTTGGGCGGCGCAGTAATTTGCGCGGGTGATTGGGTGCTGGATAATACGGTTCGAGGAAAATTAACTCTGCTGAACTCGCTTTTGGCCGCGTAATTACACGTGGTTTGTAAAATACATAAAGATTGAAACCGCATTTGAATTTGAGAGGATAACATCCATGTCAGAACAAGCAGCCTTAAACCCTTCAGAAATTAGTGAACTGATCAAGCAAAAAATATCATCTTTTAATGTTGTGGCCGAAGCCCGTGATGAAGGCACCATAGTAAGTTTAAAAGATGGTATTGTGCGGCTGCATGGATTAGATCAAGTCATGCAAGGTGAAATGGTCGCCTTCCCGGGCGAAATATATGGTTTAGCGTTGAATTTGGAGCGCGACTCTGTTGGAGCTGTAATTTTAGGCGATGCATCTAGTTTGTCTGAGGGCATGAAAGGCAAATGTACCGGGCGTATTTTAGAGGTTCCAGTAGGACCAGCCTTATTGGGTCGCGTAGTTAATGCCTTGGGCCATCCAATTGATGGCAAAGGCGCAATTGAAGCCACACGCTTATCACCTATTGAACGTGTTGCACCTGGCGTAATTGCTCGTAAATCAGTTGATCAACCATTACAAACTGGACTGAAGGCCGTTGACGCCATGATACCTGTGGGACGTGGACAACGAGAATTAATTATTGGCGATCGCCAAACAGGTAAAACTGCGATTGCGATTGATGCAATCATTAATCAGAAAGGCACTGGCGTTAAATGTATTTATGTGGCGATTGGCCAAAAAGCCTCTTCAGTAGCGGCCTTAGTCCGTAAGTTAGAAGAACATGAGGCTTTAGAGCATACAATCGTCGTGGTTGCAGGAGCCTCTGATTCTGCTGCACTGCAATTTATTGCACCATATGCTGGTTGCTCAATGGGCGAATACTTTATGGAGCTAGGCGAAGATGCCTTGATTGTCTATGATGATTTGACCAAACAAGCTTGGGCCTACCGTCAAATTTCATTACTCTTAAAAAGACCACCTGGCCGTGAAGCATATCCCGGGGATATTTTTTACTTGCATTCGCGTTTATTGGAGCGAGCAGCGCGGATCAATGCCGATGAGGTGGCTAAATTAACGAACGGTGCAGTACAAGGCAAAACAGGTTCGCTAACAGCTTTGCCCATTATTGAAACCCAAGCTGGAGACGTTTCTGCTTTTGTACCAACTAACGTTATTTCTATTACTGACGGTCAGATTTTCTTGGACGTTGATTTATTTAACTCGGGTGTGCGCCCAGCCATTAACTCTGGCTTGTCGGTATCACGTGTTGGTGGTGCTGCTCAAACCAAGATTATGAAGAAATTAGGCGGTGGTATTCGTTTGGCGCTAGCGCAGTTTCGTGAGCTTGAGGCATTTTCTCAGTTTGCATCAGATCTAGACGAAGTTACACGCAAACAACTAGAGCGTGGTCAACGGATCACAGAACTGATGAAGCAAAAACAATACTCACCATTTTCTGTAGCACAGATGGGCGTATCGTTATTTACCGTTGATAAAGGCTATTTGGATGATGTCCCGGTATCTGAGATCAGTGCATTTGATGCGTCGTTGCAAGCATATATGCATCAAACATGTGCTGTTTTGATGGACAAGATCAATTCATCAGGTGCTTACGATGCTGAGATTGAAGCGCAGTTGACATCTGCTATTGAAGAATTCAAACGAACCGGTGCGTGGTAGAGACGATTATGGCGGGAGCAAAAGAGATCCGTTCAAAGATTGCTAGTATCAAAAACACGCAAAAGATTACCCGTGCGATGGAGATGGTTGCTGCAAGTAAGATGCGCAAAACTCAAGAACGTATGCGAGCATCTAAACCATACGCACGTAAGATCTACGGAGTAGTCCAGCATTTGGCACGCGCTGCATCTGAATATCGTCATACTTTCATGCAGACGCGAGAGATTCAGCGTATTGGCATTATAGTAGTTACTTCAGATCGTGGTTTGTGCGGTGGTTTGAACGCTAACGTTTTGCGTGAAACTGTGCGTTTGGTGCGTGAGAAAGGCGCATTAGGCCAGGAAGTTGATTTGTGTGTTATTGGCCGTAAAGGCCAAGCGTTCTTTCGGCGGGTTGGTGGACGCGTATTGGCGGCCGTGGATAATTTAGGTGATAACCCTCAGTTAACTGATGTGATGGGGGTGGTCAATGTGATGCTCACAGCATATGAAAGAAATGAAATTCAGGCATTGTTTGTTATATCGAATACTTTTGTAAATACTATGACCCAAAGTCCAGTCTTGTTACCTTTACTGCCATTACCTGTGGCAGCAGCTGATCACTCAGCTTTAAGTCACCGCTGGGATTACATTTACGAACCTGAGGCACGCGTGCTTTTGGATACATTATTGTTACGTTACATTGAGTCGCAGGTGTATCAAGCTGTGGTGGAAAATATTGCGTGCGAACAAGCAGCAAAAATGATTGCAATGAAAAGTGCAACAGATAACGCTGGTGAATTAATCAAAGAATTTCAATTGGCATATAACAAAGCGCGACAAGCCGCGATCACGCAAGAATTAGCGGAAATTGTCGGTGGCGCAGCGGCTATTTAAGAGGGCAAATTATGAGTGTTGCAACGATTGTGCAATTTGGTACTGTGGTTCAAGTTATTGGTCCAGTAGTTGACGTAGAATTTTCTCGTGATCATGTGCCAAGAATTAATGACGCGTTATTTATGGTAGATGGTGAGTTGGTATTTGAAGTACAGCAACAACTTGGTGATGGAGTTGTGCGGACTATTGCCATGGGCACTACAGACGGTCTGCGGCGCGGCGTCAAAGTACAAAATACCGGCAAACCAATCCAAGTACCAGTTGGGGTCAAAACCCTAGGGCGTATCATGGACGTTTTAGGCCGTCCAATAGATGACGCTGGCCCGATTGATGCTCCAGAGCATTGCTCAATCCATCGTGCGCCACCAGCTTATGATGAGCAAGCTGGCAGCCAAGAGTTACTAGAAACAGGGATTAAAGTTATCGATTTGTTATGTCCTTTTGCTAAAGGTGGTAAAGTCGGCTTGTTTGGTGGTGCTGGTGTAGGTAAAACCGTTAACATGATGGAGCTGATTCGTAATATTGCGATTGAACACAGCGGCTACTCTGTTTTTGCGGGTGTGGGTGAGCGTACACGTGAAGGCAACGACTTTTATCATGAGATGAAAGAATCGAATGTTTTGGATAAAGTTTCTTTGGTTTATGGACAAATGAATGAGCCACCGGGCAATCGGTTGCGGGTTGCGTTAACTGGTTTAACGATGGCAGAAAAGTTTCGTGATGAAGGGCGTGATGTATTATTATTTATTGATAATATCTATCGTTACACATTAGCCGGTGTAGAAGTATCTGCATTATTGGGGCGCATGCCATCAGCGGTAGGTTACCAACCGACGCTAGCTGAAGAAATGGGCATGTTACAAGAACGCATCACCTCCACTAAAACAGGTTCAATCACGTCAATTCAGGCAGTATATGTGCCTGCAGATGATTTAACCGACCCATCTCCAGCCACAACATTTGCGCATTTGGATGCTACTGTAGTTTTGTCACGACAAATTGCTGAGTTGGGTATTTATCCGGCGGTAGATCCATTGGATTCAACTTCACGTCAATTAGATCCGTTAGTTGTTGGTCAAGCACATTATGATACAGCACGACGTGTGCAGCAAACGTTACAACGTTATAAAGAGTTAAAAGATATTATTGCCATTTTAGGCATGGACGAGCTGTCAGAAGATGATAAACGTGTGGTTTCGCGCGCGCGTAAAATCCAACGCTTCCTGTCTCAGCCATTTTTTGTTGCAGAAGTATTTACCGGCGCATCTGGTAAGTATGTTAGTTTAAAAGATACAATTAAAGGCTTTGATGGTATTCTTGCAGGCAATTATGACGATTTACCGGAACAAGCTTTTTACATGGTCGGCAGCATAGAAGAAGCGGTTGCTAAAGCAAAAACTTTATGAGGCCGTTAAACGACATGGCAATTACAATACATTTAGATATAGTTAGTGCTGAGCGAGAAATTTTTTCAGGGGTGGTGGAGATGTTGGTCGCTACTGCAGCTGAGGGCGAGGTCGGGATTGTTCCCGGCCATGCACCATTTCTCACAATACTTAAGCCTGGTGAGTTGCGCGTTAAACGCTCTGGTGGCAGATTCGATATTTATTATGTTTCGGGTGGATTATTAGAAGTTCAACCACAGTGTATTACTGTTTTAGCTGATATGGTTGAGCGCGCTGATGATTTAGACGAAGCCGCAGCATTGTCGGCTAAAGCACATGCACAAGCTCAGTTAGACAGTAAAAATACTGAGATTGATTATTCATTGGCAACACTTGAATTGGCGCGTGCTATGGCACAAATTCGTGCAATTCATAAGTTAAAGAACAGACATTAAATATAACAATCATTGCAATGGAGATGTATGCATAAGTACTTATGGATTGTGTTGTTATTTTTGGTTAGCTGCACGCATTTGCAGCGCCCAACTCAGCGAGAAGAATATCTTGCGAGTACGGATGCTGTACCCGCAGCGTTTACTGCGGTTAATATTTATGGTCAATTGAACGTTAACTTACACACCGGCAGCAAAAGTTCATTCGTTCAATTTCAAGGATCACCTCAGGATTTGAATGACGTCCGTTGGAGCGTTCAGCAGGGGGTCTTAACAGTCAGGCGCTTAACCAACTCAGCACACCCAGCACCGGTTACACTAGACATTTATAGTCATTATTTGAGCGCATTTAGTTATCACGGCAGCGGACAGATCTCGGGCAAGAAATTACGTACGTATGGATTGAAATTAGATGTAGACAATCATGGCTCAACAATGTTTGACGGCGACATAGGTGTGAATGATTTGCGTTTGTCTGGAGCAGGTCAAATGCAAGTAGATGGTTTGAGCAGTCAGCATTTGACGCTTAAGCTGGCCGGCAATGCTAATTTAAATTTAAAAGGTAAAGTAGCTTTAGCCGACGTACGCATGCAGGATAACAGTCGCCTGAGTCTCTATTGGGTAGATTCACGGGTATTGACTGTGCGAGCCAAGGACTCAGCTAAGATTCAGTTGGCGGGTGTTGTCGATTGGATGGATGTTCAGTTACGCGGCAGTGCAGTTTTTAACGGTCGTTATTTGCGTGCAACCCGCGCATTTGTAAAAACTTTCGATGCTGCACGCGCGGATGTTTTTATCACTGCACGTCAACATACATTAGCTAGTGGCAAGAGTAATATTTATGTATTTGAATTACCGGCAATGAAGACAGATTTCATGGCATTTCAAGGATCCGTATTAGATCTACGTGGCTGGAGCCGCTGGAATTATAAAGAACCCAGTTAACTATTAATTTATTGCAGACTGTGCTCTGGATAAAGTTGATATGGGTCTTTGATTGTAATCCTTAGTATATATTTAGAATTCCAGCGTACGCACTGTCAAAATAACTGACATTTTTACGAATCATTCTACTAGATCCGTAACTCCCCACGTCATCCCTCGCGAGGGATGACGTGGGGAGTTACATTCAGACTATTGCATCCCAGGCCTATCCTCTTTATAGTAAGTAAGATGTCCCATATTATATGTGACCATGAAACGTTATTTTTTATTCTTGCTGTTTGCTGGTTATATTTGTGGCGTACATGCCGTAGATCTATCTGCAAATGCCCTGGGGAAATCTATTGTTCATCGTCTGACTGAGATTTGGACTCTGGGACAAAATGAATTATACGTACCTAGTTATGCATGGCATAACCGTATGTATTACACGCCGTCCAAAATTCATAATTATAATGAAAATCCTTGGGGTGGTGGTTGGGGGAAAAGCTTTTATGATCAGGATGGTGATTGGCATGGACTATATGCTTTCGCCTTTTTAGACTCACATAAAAATATCGAACCAGTGGTTGGTTATGCTTTCCTTAAAGAACTACATATTAACGAGAACTGGCGCTTTGGTGGTGGATATGGGATTCTAGCGACAGCTAGACCTGACATATTACATAACGTACCCTTTCCAGGCATCTTGCCGTGGGTTTCATTAAATTATAGACGCGTCTCTTTATGCGCAACATATGTTCCGGGCGGGCATGATATAGGTAACGTGTTGTTCTTGATTACTAAAGTTATACTCGATCCACCAGTGTAAAACACTGATGAATCCGTTGATTACGCTTGAAGTCTACATCAATCGTCTGCGCACTTATATCTTTAGTCACATACTGCTCTAAAATTTCCGGAGATAACTTGAAAGAACGCAGATTAGTTGAAAAATACAAGACTCCATTGGCAGTTAGCAAGCGCATTGCGGCATGAATCAATGCAGCATGATCTCTTTGGATGTCGAGAGTTTCTTGCATGCGCTTGGAATTTGAAAAGCTTGGTGGATCTAAAAAAATCACATCGAACTGATCTCGAGTAACTTTAAGCCACTCTAGACAATC
Source organism: Legionellaceae bacterium (assembly GCA_947505025.1). Taxonomy (GTDB): domain Bacteria; phylum Pseudomonadota; class Gammaproteobacteria; order Legionellales; family Legionellaceae; genus CANNIJ01. The sequence goes on from CANNIJ010000010.1 coordinate 16,728, forward strand.
ATAATGCACAAATTGATGCCGAGAAAGATCTAAGCCATTTAAATGAAAATGCTCTTCGGCCCAAGTTAAGTAAGTTTGTGATAAATCGACGTTTGTCGTAAATGCCCCCGCTAAAGCCGCATGTACACTAGCCGTTGCCGTGTAGCAAAAACAATTTAAAAAACGTGTTCCTGCAGGTAATTTGCCAAAAGTTTGGCGTAATAGACGATGATCTAAAAATAAACCAGTATCTAAATAATCATGTAAGTTCACGTTAAATTTGGCACGACCCTCACTTACAATCATACCATGCTGAGTTTGACTGAGTTTTTGATATTGACTTGCACCTTTTTGTGGCTTGCGTTCTTTTAAAATCACCTGATGCGCGGATACTCCCAAGACTAACGGTACTGCTTGTATTACAGCGGCACGCCGTTTTTCAACTAACTCAGCAGGAATCAAAGCTGGCGCCGCATACTCTTGTAACACCACATGATCATTGTAACAATCAATGGCAAAAGCATACTCGGGTAAATCTGCATCATACACGCGATAACAACTAACTTGATGACGCCGCGCCCACTTTTGCAAATGATCCTGATTCTTTTTAAGTCGGTTAGCAAACATTTGCGTGGATGCGTCCAGGCGTTGACTGGACGCATCACGCAACACCTGTGCTGCATTTAAGTTTATGCAGTACAACTTACACTCTAGCGCGCCATTGTATAACTTATATTGTTGATGTGATCGCAGTCCAGTAGCTTTAGCCAATAAAATATTTGAAGTTAAAAAGGCCGCGTGCCACCCGGGGTAATTAGCGTGCAAAGACTGACCAAATTTTTTGTATAGCGGGATTAAGTCTGCTGGATCGCCCAGACGTTCGCCGTAAGGAGGGTTAGCAATTACCAAACCGGTTCTCCCTGTTCTAGTTGGTAGCTCTGCAATACTTGCGGCAGAAAAAGCAACATAATCTTGAACTCCAGCGCGCATTGCATTTTCATTTGCCATGCTCACCACACTCGGGTCACAATCAGTCCCGGATAATTTTTCGGTTAATCCACATTGTTGTTGACGTGCAGCTTGGCGCGTTTGCTCCCATAATCCATGGTCGTGACCAACCCAATTATGTACTGATTGGTCCTCGCGTAATAATCCTGGAGCAATACGTGCGGCCATCATTGCAGCTTCAATCACTATGGTTCCAGAGCCACAAAAAGGATCATGTAATACACATGATTGTTCCATAATCTCGGGCCATTTTGCGCGCAACAACATTGCTACCGCTAGTGTTTCTTTTATCGGCGCACTGCCGGCGGCTAATCTGTATCCGCGTTGATGCAAGCTATAACCAATCAAATCAAAGCGCACAGATACGATTTCATTCTTTAAATATGCATGTATGCGTACCTGAGGATGGGCGCGATCAACTAAAGGACGTACGCCGCTGAGGTTGCGAAAATAATCAGCCACGCCATCTTTAACGATTTGTGCACCAAACATCGTGTTGCGTACGAGATCTGACGTACCATGAAAATCAATTGCAAACGTCCGATCGGCTAAAAAAACAGTCTCCCAGGGAAAGGTCGCACAGCACTGATAAAGGTCGTCAATAGAACTAACCGGACTGTTAAATAAGATTAATTGGATTCGATTGGCCAAGCGCGACCATACACATACCCGATAAATAATTTCCAAGTCAGCTGAGCCATAAACTCCATTAGGAGAAACTTTGGTCTGTTGAAAGCCCAGAGAGCTTAGCTCATCGGCGAGTAAATATTCTAAACCTTTAGAGCAACTAATAAAAAAAGATAGCATCATTGTGTATGTGACCTTAAGTGTCGAAATAATGCCAAATTGGCTGCTGCAAAATTTTCTGTGTTTTGCAGGTCCTGCGCTTTTTTAATTAGTTGTCGGAGCAACTGAATTTCTGTTGGTTGGTATAATGCGATGAATTCAGTCAGTGCCGGGTTACCTTCTTCGAGTAAACGCGTACGCCAGATTTCCAAAGCATGAAATGCTGCAGTTTTAGTACTGCCGTCGGCTAAAATGGCCTGGTAAGCAAGGTATATTCCTGCATGATCATCTAGTCGGAGCAGTTTACCAATCCACTGTACTTGTCGGCGCACAGCACCATGACTTTTTAAGTTCTTGGCTTCCATCACGGCTTTGCGCAGTGGTATTGACAGAGGCAGTTTTTCTAACAGATCTGCACGCATATTAACTAACTGAGTACCAAAATCCTTTAATACTTCTGCATCACGTTTATTTTGCGATTTACTTTTATTCTCTTCCATAATAATACCCGTTATCCTACGTCCTAATCACTCAATAATTGCGAAGTCTGAGTTCGTGTTCGTGTTCGCCAATAGTCTCGGCTAACTGAAATTAAATTATAAGTAACTATACAAAATAACAACATGTGTAAACTACCTACACTGAATAAATGAAACATGGGTAATATTATGGCTATCCCGATACAACCTCCAAGACTTAAAAGCAGAGTTTTTTTCAACGGAATCTTTCGCTGTCTCAAAAACACCAATGTGGTTAATGGTTGCTGCATTGCGCCGGCCGTCATCATGATCGGAAAAGCCACAACTGGCGATACATTTAACAGAAATAACACTCCTTGCACCATAACAAACAAGCCAATACCTACAGAAGTTAAAGCTCCGCACAACATCATACCAAAGAAGCCAAAGACCAAACTCCACTCACGCAACAAAACCACGCTGCCGGCCATTGGGAACAGATTTAACTGCTTTGATAATAAAAGTGACATTATCAGGATAAAACAACAGATCATGGCTACACGTACAGCTTGCTGACTGAGTTGGCTGACCAAACGCCCACCAAATAATCCGCCTAAACAGGTACCAGCTACAAGTGTAAATAGAGTGCTCAGGTCTACATGTACGAATTGCATGAAAAATAAAGACTCAATTGTGCCAGGGATAACTTGCGCACCGTTGATCATGGCAGGTAATTCTTCGTCACTACAAGTTTTAAACAATTTAGCCATAGCTATATTAACGGCAAAGCTGCCGAGCCCAATCGCATCCGCAATAAAAGCAATCATTCCACTAAAAATCAATTTAATTTTGTCACGCCCATTTAAGCTTATCGGTGCGTGCTCTTTTAGTTGTAAAAACATGCCGATAATACACGTGGAGTTTAATATTAATATCCCAGCTATAATGCAAAAAATGACCATTCTGCCCTCAAATAAAACCCTGCGCTAGTGGATTATATCACAAAAAGGTAATAACTCACCAGGTCGTGACAAAAACAACCGGGGATTTCACATTAAAAAGTAGCACGAGATTACTGTCGTAGTTAGGGATCTAACCGCACGAAGAACACCGGCGCGCGATTTGCCGGGAGCAACTGTCAACACGCCCTAATATTTAGGGTTTATTTATTCGGCTTGATAAACCTTAAAGATTACACTTGCTACTTCATACAAACCAGGCCTTATGCAGCAATGGGCCATCTTTATTGATTATTGTATCTTGAGAAACGGTGGTTTTTTTTTTTTGACACTTGAAAATCATACACACAATGCACATACTTAGTTATACACACTAGATATATCATTTTGAATGAAAAGCGCTGAAATAATAAAAATAATAGAGCGCGATGGTTGGGTGAACTGTCACCAGAAGGGCTGCCATTGCCAATTCAAACACCTCACTAAAAAAGGGCGTGTCACCATCCCTCATCCAAAAAAAGATTTGCCATTAAAAACGGTGTTTAGTATTTTTAAACAAGCTGAAATAGACAGGAGAACATAACATGCGCTATCCAGTCGTTATACATAAAGATCAAGACAGTGATTTTGGGGTCATGGTTCCTGATATCCCCGGCTGTTATTCTGCTGGTAGTAGTTATGATGAAGCATTAAATAATGCTATTGAGGCAATTGAATGTCATCTGGAAGGGCTGTTATTGGATAATGAGACGTTGCCTGTTGGCTCATCACTTGATAACTGGATTCATCACCAAGATTTTCATGGAGGTATATGGGCTTTTGTTGATATTGATCTTAGCCAAATATCAGGTAGAGCTAAACGGGTTAATATTACGCTTCCTGAACGCATACTTAATTTAATCGATTTGTATGGTAAAAGTCATTCAATTAAAAATCGATCAGCGTTTTTAACTGATGCGGCTTTGAGTTACATGGAAAGTCATAAGTAAGGGAGTTGACATGGGGTTCGAGCCCAGACCGACAAAATTTTCGGACAATGATTAACTGTCAATCAGCACCTCAAAGGGACCACCAAGTCGCACCTCAGTGGACCCACTAAAAAGGTCGCAAATTCATATCAAACAAGTTGTATTTTATATTAATTTTACTCGACTGCAATGTTTATTTTTTGTTCTGTTTTGTCGGCATATTGTGTTGTATGTACGTTAGCACCCGGTGTATGGCCGCCGGTATGAGCCTCAATTTTTTTTGTTTAACGATCTCAAATATGGCCTTGCGCAACCTTTCTTTATTGTTCATTTGCATCACTCCCATGACATATTACTCCCATGATAATTGATCACATTGGTCAATTATCACGGTAACACGGAATGTGACATTTCTATTGTGTTAAGCATGTGACATTTTCATTGTGTTACGACACTTACTGCGTTAATACTTGACAAGTAAGCCACTATATACTACATTTAATTTAATGAAAACAAGTTCCGTGTGCCTAAATTGAACACACTGGTGGCTAAACACATTGGACCCGCAACTACCTCACTCTTTAGCCATGATCACGGCATATCTATGAGCAGTAAAAATTCAAACATAGCTAATGAGTCCACTGCCACAAATTCCAGTGACCTAGACGTAACCACCCATTATCCAAACATAACCGCCGCACGCATGGCGTCCAATGATATACTAGAACTGGCCTATTCTTGGGCATGCAAGCAACCTGAACCGCGGTCACATAATAACAGTTTATGGGATTTACGGTTCAACTGGGAAACACACAAGGCGGTCATACAATCCCAATTATTATCCGGCGAATATCGACTA
>CANNIJ010000011.1 GCA_947505025.1 Legionellaceae bacterium
CATAAATCTGATCTAACGGTATTTTTTTACGCACCATCTTATTATAAATACTGTGTATATGCTTTGAACGGCCAGAAACAGCATAATGCCCTACCCTCATCATGGATAATTTATCATTTAATTGATCTACAATTAAATTTACATAACGATCTCGATCTAAACGCTTTTCCTTTAATCCTTGAGCAATTGCTTTATAATTTTCTGCATGTAGATAACGAAAAGCCAGATCTTCCATTTCCCATTTAATCGCACCAATCCCCAAACGATTAGCCAAAGGCGCGTATATATCCATGGCCTCAGACGCAATTTGTTGGCGCATAGACAATGAGATTGGTGCTGCAGAACGGAGTAAACACAAGCGTTCAGTCAGTTTAATTAAGACTACGCGCACATCATCTACCATGGCTAGTAGCATTTTACGTACATTTTCAATTTGATTTTTATTATATAATTCTTGGGATGGACGATTTAGATGTGTGATCGCACTCATTTTCTCAACGCCAGCGACCAAATGTGCTACTGATTGACCAAATTGCTCTTCTACATCTTCCAGGGATAGATCAGCATAATGTGCACTCACAAACAAAATAGCTGCAATCAATGTTTCTTGATCGGCCGATAAATCAGCTAAAACATCAGCCATAGCCAAGCCTTGTTGCAAACAAGACTCTCCAGTCTCAATAGCATGTTCAACACTAGCCAGTTGACTCAGAGCGCAGGCAGAACGTAATTGCTCTACATATTGTGCGTAACCTTTTTCTCCCATACGCTGTAGCCATTGCTCTACATCTATACTGCCGTCTGCATGTAGCATCCCTTCTTTGACTTTAACCATGCACTTACACTCACTTTATAAATAATGCCATGGACTCCACGTGTGCAGTGTGCGGGAACATGTCCATTACCCCTGCAGCTGCCAGACGATATCCTTGTTCATGCACCAGCATCCACGTATCACGAGCTAAAGTCATTGGATGACAAGATACGTAAACTATACGTTCTGGTTGCAGGCGCTGCATCTGCCTGATCATGGTTTGTGCGCCTGTGCGTGGTGGATCCAACAAAACCTTTTGAAATTCATGTGTAGAAAATGCATCTAATGCGTGATCTCGTTCTAGGTTTTTACAAACGAAAGTTGTATTTTGAATGCGATTTACACTTGCATTATTGGCCGCTCGCTCAACCATAGTCTGACTACCTTCTATGCCCACCACATGCGTGCATTTTCTGGCCATAGGTAGTGCAAAATTACCCATGCCACAGTATAAGTCCAAGACACGATCCTGTGGTTTTAAATCCAGTAACTGCAGAGCCTGATTGATCATTAATTGATTCAAACCGGAATGAACTTGAGTGAAATCAGATGGATGAAAGTCTAATACAACATCGTGCTCTGGTAACCTATAATTCAATGGCTCGGGCGTATGTTCTGGGTAGAATAAATGCACACTATCTGGTCCAGATGGTTGAAAGTATAATCTAACCCCGGCTGTTTGTGCATACTCATGCCATAAATTAAGATCGCACTGACTAAATTCAGATAAATGACGTACAATCACAGCTAATGCATTCTGCCCGGCGGCCATCTCAAGTTGCGCAATACCAGCGGGCTTTTCTAAGTTAACAATAACTCTTGGCACCAATTCAATTGCGCGCAGAATGCGTTCATCTAATATTTTGCACTCAGCAGCACTAACAATCTCGCCAGGATTCTCTTTTGCTCTAAATCCAATGTGCACTGCTTGAGTGTATTCATTATAACGCACACTTAAACGTGCTTTACTGCGATAATGCCATACATCATGCTGTAAATACGGCAACAGGATATCCGGCTGTGTACACGCGGTGCGTGCTAACATCTCTAAAAACAACTGCTGTTTTTCTTCGATTTGCACCGCAGCATCCAAATGTTGTAACGAACAACCACCGCATAACCCATACTTAGTACACAATGGCTTTACACGTGCGGGTGAAGCTTGTAACACAGAATCAACTTGCGCTAAATCAAATGCTTTTTTTCTTTTTGTATAATGAAAAGTCACGGTCTCGCCAGTCAAGGCGCCATCAATAAACGTTGTTTTACCGTTGACCCTGGCCAATCCGCGTGCGTCATGACTTAACTTTTCAATAGTCGCAATCGATGTATTTGGTGCGGACATCTTATAAGCGCGCCATAAATGCATCCACATCCTGACGTGATAACTCTTGGCAATCACCTCGACCTAAAGAACGCGGCATAATAAATGATCCATAACGAATTCTTATTAAACGACTTACTTCAATCCCTTGTGACTGCCAAAGCCGGCGCACTTCACGATGACGTCCTTCAGTTAATACAACATGATACCAAGAATTACGCCCATCTCCGCCACGCGCCTCTATGCGCTTAAACTGAGCCTGACCATCGTCAAGATTTACACCTTTTAAGAGTATTTGAATAGTCTCAGGACTAACCTGCCCATAAACTCTCACGGCATATTCGCGCTCTAAACCATAGCGCGGATGCATCAAGCGATTAGCTAACTCACCATTATTCGTAAAAACTAATAATCCTGACGTATTTAAATCTAAACGACCCACTTGAATCCAGCGACCAAGTTTTAGTTTAGGTAAATTATCAAACACAGTTGCGGTATGCTCAGGATCATTCCGGCTGGAAATCTCTCCTACTGGTTTGTGATAAAGCAGAATACGGATTCTTAACTCACGTTTCAATGGATTATCTATAATCGCACCATTAACGCGCAACGCATCATTTTCCGTCACAGAAGATCCAATCACAGCGGTTACGCCATTAACTTGGACTACACCACGTTCAATCCATCGTTCCATTTCACGCCTAGAACCAAGTCCAGCTTGACTTAAAACCTTTTGTAATCTTTCACCCGGCATTCTATTACCTCGTTTAATACTCTAGGCCCATAGCCTCGCGTACATCATTCATTGTTTTCATTGCTAGCTCCCTGGCTTGCTCACTTCCTTCCGCAACAATCTTTTTAACTGAAGCTAAATCAGATTCATACATTACAATGGATGCCTGAATAGGCTCCAAAGTTTTTTTAATCTCATCAATTACTGGCCGTTTACAATCCACGCAACCAATTGATGCATTACGGCAACCTGTCTGCACCCACTGCTGAACCTCTGCATCAGAGTAGACTTTATGAAATTCCCACACTGGACATAATTCAGGATTACCTGGATCCGTACGTTTAATCCTTGCAGGATCTGTTGGCATCGTCATAATCTTTTTTTCTAACTGCAGCGGATCCTCGCGCAAACTAATCGTATTATGATACGACTTTGACATTTTTTGTCCGTCAAGCCCCGGCATTTTGGACTGCGGCGTCAACATCGCATGTGGCTCGGTTAAAATTATTTTTCCTTGGCCATCTAAATATCCTAACAATCTTTCTTTATCACCCAAAGATAAATTATGTTGAACCTGTAACAACGAACGAGCTGTTTTCAGTGAATCATGACAACCATCCTGTTGAAAAGCACGACGTAATTCCATGTATAATTTACTATTTTTCTTGCCCATTTTCGCAATCCCAGCCAAAGCTAGAGACTCAAAATTTTCTTCTCGACCGTATAAATTATTAAACCTGCGTGCCACTTCACGAATTAATTCTATATGTGCAATTTGATCTTCGCCAACAGGAACAAAATCAGCCTTGTAGATCAAGACATCTGCGCTCTGCAGCAGAGGATACCCTAAAAAGCCATAGGTGGACAAATCTTTTTCATGCAGCTTTTCTTGCTGATCTTTATAAGTAGGTACCCGTTCTAACCATCCAAGCGGAGTGATCATTGCAAGTAATGTATTTAATTCAGCATGTTGTGGAACCCATGATTGAATAAATAACCTAGACAATCCTGGATTTACTCCACAAGCCAACCAATCGACCACCATATCCCATAATGAAGCAGAAATTACTCCGGGTTGTTCATAGTGCGTGGTTAATCCATGCCAATCTGCGACAAAAAACATGCAATCATGCTGATGCTGTAGTTGCACCCAGTTTTTTAAAACACCGTGATAATGTCCTAAATGCAAGCGTCCAGTAGGACGCATACCTGATACGACGCGTTTATTACGACCAAACGTAGACATTTAACATCCTCTAACAAAAAGGTTTTGGATCACCTTTACCACTACGTAAAACAACAGGAAAATCACCTGTCAAGTCAACTACTGTAGTCGGCTCATGACTACAATGCCCAACATCCAAAATTAAATCAATTTGATCGCCTAAAAGATCACGAATTGCCTCTGGTTCGGCTAAAGCCGCAGTAGCATCCGGTAAAATCAAACTTGTGCTCATCATGGGTGTTTCCATACACTCTAATAGTAACCTAGTTACTGTATTTGCAGGCACCCGCAAACCCAGGGTTTTCCTTTTAGCGTGTAACATCAAACGCGGAACATCATGGGTGGCTTTTAATATAAAAGTATAAGCACCTGGAGTGAAGGCTTTTAACAGTCGAAATACAGGATTACTCACATGTGCATACATACTTATTTGTGACAAATCACGACAAATCAATGTCATATTATGATGTTTACTTAAGTTACGTAAACTTCTGATTCGCTCAGCCGCAGATTTATTACCTAACTTGCAACCAAGTGCATACCCAGAATCAGTTGGATAAACAATCACTCCTCCAGCATCCAAAACGGTTGCAGCATGTCGCAATAACCGCGCCTGAGGATTATCTGGATGAATGGCGAATAATTTACTCATTTCAAAGTCTCATTATACTTTTGATCTTTTCAAGATCAAAAGTATAACATGCTCCATACTTCATGTACGTATTTTTATACGACTCAATCTCAAACTGTTTGCAGTGCAACTGAGTTTGTAGCCATCAGCATGACTTCTCTGAGCACACGACATGTTTTAGCCATATTATCTGCAGTCAAAGTTGGATGCACTGGAAACATAATAGAGGTTTCTCCCAGCAAACGTGCTACAGGCAAACGTTCTTGGGGGCAATAGCTATTCCGTGCAAATGCCTGCTCTAAATAAATTTCTGAACATGTGCCACTAAAACAAGGAACACCTTGCTTGTTTATTCGAGAGATTATTTTACTACGACTCCATCCCGCAGCAAGTTGTTCTGGTCTAACAAAAATATAACACTTGTAGGCTGCGTGTTCTATATTATTAGGTATTTCAGGTACACGTAACCCGGGTAATTCTCTGGCGCAATCCCAGATCTTATGCGCGTTGATAACTCTCATAGAGTGCCATTCATGCATTTTGTCTAGTTGAATACGTCCTATAGCTGCTTGCATTTCAGTCATGCGTGCATTGGTGCCAATACTTTCATGTATCCACTGAAAATCAATGGAATCTTTTTTGACCGAAGTTAAATCCCAGGATTTGCCATGATCTTTACGTGACCAAATATTTTTCCATAAAGCCGTATCATTGGTAGTTATCATCCCGCCCTCGCCACCAGTACTAATGATTTTATCCTGACAAAATGACCATGCGGCTATGTGGCCAATTGAACCTACCGAGCGTCCATTATATATAGCACCGTGTGCTTGGGCACAATCTTCAATTACAAACAAATCATGTTGTTTGGCGACCTCTAGAATTGGATCCATATCGCATGGCCAACCCGCCAAATGCACACAAATAATCGCACGTATACGTTTTGAAACAACTTTTAAGATACTAGCGGCATGGATATTCTGAGTATCCGGATCAACATCGGCAAAAACAGGCACGGCTCCGGCTAAAACAATACATGCAGCGGAGGCAATAAAAGTCCTGGAAGTAACTATCACCTCATCACCTTGACCAATGTTCAAAGCATTTAATGCCAGCTCTAGCGCTACTGTTCCATTTGAGAGTGCAACTGCATGTGTAACTCCAACCCAACGTGCAAATTCATGTTCAAAACTCCTGCACTCGCAACCAGTCCAGTAGTTAACTTTTTTTGATAACAGTACATTTCGGACAGCATCAACTTCTGCTGCGGTGTAGTCTGGCCATTGTGCGTAAGTATAATCCATTATTATATCATCCCAACTTCTTGCATAAGTTTATCAGCTAATTCTAGAACTTTGACGCGGTCTCTTTTTTTGATTGCCAAACATGCATCACCAACATACACAGTCCATGGTTCTAAATTTTCCTAACAATACATCCAGCACCAACAAAAGTACTATAGCATGGTTGTACTCCCATAAAGGTTGGGGAAAAATCCCCAACCAATAAATTCTGTTGATTAATTATCTTGGCCCAATCATGTATTTTTGGTTGCATTGATCTGCTTCACATATTGATTAATCATCAATTCACCTAAATGCTCACTGGTGAATTCTTTTACTACTCGATGCTTTGCTTTTTTTTGTATAGAAAATCTTAAAGAGTTATCATTGAGTAATCTTTCAATGGCACAAGTTAATTTTGATACATTATGTGGCTCGACTAGAATACCTGTCTCACCATCAATTACTGCATCAGTTAACCCATAAATATTTGTTGCAACCACGGGTAGCTCCATCGCAGATGCTTCAATGACTACTGAACCGAAACCCTCTCTGTAACTAGGCAAACATAATATGTCAGCAACTGCCATATATTTTTCTGGGTCGGAACAAAAGCCAGTAAAAATAACACTATCTTGACATGATTTTTTTGCGTACTGACGCACACTGTCTTCAGCCCCAGTTTCAAACAAACCTACAACTAAAAGCACTACATTAAGTTTTTTTTGCTTTAACTGAAGTAATGAATCTATAAGATCATATATACCTTTTTCACGGTTAATTCTGCCTAAAAATAATAATACCTGCGTGTCTTGCGCAATCTTTAAACCACAACGTATTGAGTCTTTATCTACCTTGGAGAAAAGTTGAGGATTCCAGCGCTCGAGGTTTACCCCGGCCAATGATCCAGATCCTAAAACAGTTATATCGGAATGAGAAATAATTTTTTCACTCAACAAAAAGTCGCGCTGACTTGGGCTGTCTGCATAACAGTGGGTATTTAGCCTGCCAATTAATTGATCACACCATACTAGGATTTGTCTTTTGATCCCACTAGAATTAGCCCATACTTGGCCAGTAAAAGTATGCAATCGAACCGGAACTCCAACCACTTTAGCTGCAATTGCACAAAGCAATCCAGCTTTAGGGGTGACTGAATGCACAATATCAAATCTTTCTTTTTTAAAGATATAGATTAATCTAAATAATGCTAACAAATCTGCAATCAAGTGAATTGGGCGATAAATTTTTATTGGAATATATTTGAATTTGAATCGCAGACGACTGATCATAGATTGTGCGTGTGCATCAGGTTTGGTGATTATGCTTAAATTGGCACCGGCTCGATCAAGCAATAAGAGTTGGTCGGTAAGATTAGTTATCACAAATAATAATGTTGTTGATACCCTGGCAACTCGTACACCCTTTAGTGGTTGCAGCATTTTTTATACCCTATTTAATAATAACCTTTAGTTTTAAAAATCACATATATTGATAAAAACATAAAAATATAAATCAATGGCTTTACATCCTGTGCTCTTTTTTGAAAAAAACTAAAAAATGCCGCGGATAGAACTGATAAGTATAACCATCCATTGAACAGCCATCGATCAGAATATGCAAAAAATCCAACTATAAAAAATGGCATAACCATAATCCAATAAATCTTGAGAAAAAGATAAAAATTAATTTTTTCTTTTTCTGGCAGTAGTTTTGTACCGGAAAAATGGAACATTAAACCAACGCCCAACGTAAAGCAGACAAAATCAAACCTATGACCAGCTCGATATACAGATTCGTTTTGATACTCTATCAATTTATCCAGAACATTATAATGCATAATATTAGGAATAAGTACTAATACATTTTTTGTCAATCCAAGAGTATAGCAAGCAGCTAACGATACCACTAACCATAAAATGGTTAGATACGAATAAAACATTAAGCCTGCAAAGAATATATATATAAAAGCAGTACTATGAAAACCAACGGCACATATCGCTGCAAATAATGCACATCTTAGATCCCCGGGCTTTATAAAGTATAAATAGCACAATATTAGCGCAGCTGCACTTAAACCCTGCCGGATGACATTGATCTGAGAGTTAAAGAAAAAAGGTGAGCAAAAGAAAAATATCATTGTGAACAAAAATGTTGCGGCCAAACCAGCAACAAGATCAACCTGTTGGTTGATCTTGTTGGCAATTAAGCCACACAAGCAGCAAAAAATAAAGCACAGGCAAGTAAAGAAATAACCTACGCTTATATGTAAGCTAGTAAAAGACCAGGATAAAAAATAAAATATAAATTCATACTTATATACATCACCAGTGCCGTTATTGAACCTATTATAATATTCTATATATCCAGATGTATCAGTACCGATATTGTCAGCTCTAAACCCTAGACTAAAAATCACAGCTGATAAACATACATATAATATTAAGCGTAAAATCATTGAGATTTTAGGCATAAGCAAATCTTACCATATGAATTTTCTTGCATGTTTATACATAAACCTCAAAACCCATGGTTGAAACCTCAAGCAATAAGCTGCCATTTGTGACCATGAGAAAAATGGCCTGGTATCCCAACTTAAATTAATATAACGAATGAAATCATTCAAGTATGAAGCGTTAATATATGTAAGCGCCAAACCGCAATATGCTCTGGATTTAGCACCTTTAACAGCAAGCGCATATTTTTCATCTAGCTCAACCATCAAGTGATCGAAAAAAAGAATAAACTGCTGATAAAATTCAACTTTACTGGCGGTTGTTTGCATTCTTTCAGTCCATGAATTCTCGGCATTTTTGCGATAAACAGACATGGGATCAGGTAAATATAAACATCCGCTGTTTAATGAACCATATACTTGTAAGTAGTAATCAATCGTTGGTGTCAAACAAAACCATTCAGGTAAGTTAGTCACGGCTGTTCTGCGTAGCATCAACGATGGCGTGGAAAAAAAGTTCCCATTGCCCTGAATTACATCATATGCAGGTATAATCTTGATTTTATTCGAGTGTCGACCAACGTATTTATTGTTTTTTACTCGGCCTTTAAACTCAATCCTGGACGGATGACAACAAAGATTTATTTCAAGATTTTCGTCTAAGCTTAACGCTTGTTTTTGCATTTTATGCGGATCAATCCAATAATCATCACCTTCGCAAATTGCCAGGTAGCCTCCAACAGCAGCATCAAAAACTTGCATTAAATTTTTGTTTGGACCTAGATTAACTGAGGAATCTAAAAGTCTAATCAATGATGGATATTTTTTTTGTAAATCACATAATATTTCATAAGTTGAATCTGTACTGCAATCATCGCGCACCACAACTTCGAATGCGAACTCAGTCTTTTGTTTAACAATGCTTTCAATGCATTGCTCAATATACTTTTCCTGATTATAACTAATCACACATGCTGATACTTTTATCTCAGATGAATTTTTTACAACCATTGAACGGACTCCAGATAAAACTTTAAAATAATCTATTCAAATCTAGATTTTCATAATCTACTCTAGATGGCGCTAAGAATCAAACAACATAACCATCCTGGCCTGCACCATTCCAGGTGTTGATGTTTTGCTTAAATCTATTTGTTTAAATATAACCCGCTGAGCCTGGCTCAAAGACCAAAGCCAAGACATCAAAGTTGCATACGGGACTTGCTCGACAGTGACTTCAAGTGATTTAGGACCGGTTTGTTGGATTTTATAAGTGAACTTTTTAAACTCTGGAGCCTGTAATTGATGTTCAACATATGATAAAAACTGACTGCTGGTCAGAGATCTTTGATGTTTTTTAGATTGGATATTATTTTTTAAATAATGAATCGTCGCCTGCAGCTCTGTAAATGTTTGCATTTGCTGTTTAAGAGCATTATTCCATGGAATAAACAACAGCATCAGTGCGAAAGCACTAACCACATACAACAATCTATGACCGCTTAATCTTAAAGGGATCTTAGTATAATAAAAACTCATGTACTGAAACCATTTATGCATCATTGCAACACCAATGTTGCATAAACTTTCGCTCCATGAGTGCTAGCATTTTTCTGCTGTACTTGTACGCCAGATTTAATTAATCGTGACTGAATTTTATCTAATTCCTTGAAGTCAGAGCACTGTAAACTTACAGTCAATCCAGATGATTCATAACTTAATTTATCTATGCTGCCGCCTCCAGATCCAATCACAACAGATAACTCATGGATTAAATTCCAAAATCTTAGATTAACTGCTTTATCTGGTGCAACCAATGTTCTTAATTGCTGATTTGATGGTAATTTGCTGGTGCTATGTGGAAAAATTTTCAAATAGAGAGATTTTAATTCTCTATGACTAGAATTTAGTCTATGATGAACTTGGTATGTTTTCCACAGCATTCCAAAAAAAACACTTGCGGCTAAAATCACACACAAAGCTTGAGCTAAACTCAGCCATTGTGGATCTACGTGCAACCGTGCTGGGGATTTAAATAATCCCTGACATAATTGCACTAACGGACGCTCTAATAACCGCTGCGCAATCCACACATTCGGATCTAAACCATCCTCAGGTACCTTTTGTATGTTAGACTCTATATGCGCTCGAGCAAATTCAAAATCCACAAAACCTTTTATCGTCAAATCATGAACTAAAGTACCAGCTTCAGTCCAGCACGCCTCACCTGCTTTTAAAGCACACCAATCCAATGTGATGACATCAAACATTATGCCTGCACTTTCCAGGTTAAATATAATTTCTCTCAAGATTTTATTTTCAATAATCACAACTTGATAAAAACCCGGGACATCTCGCTTAAATGCAAAGTGTAAATATGCCGGCGGTTGTGCTAGCAAATCCTCCAGAACAAATGGCATGGCTGCACGAACTTTTCGTTCAGACAACCAAGGAAACTCAACCAAATGCACTGCAGCATGCAGTGCTGATAGAATCACAATGGTTTTTGCATTAACTTGTATATTTCGAGTATCCTCGAAACTACGCCAAATAAATGGCTCTAGAATCTGGGCATTGGACTGCAGTACCAGGCTAAAGCAACCCGAGTCTGTCAGCGTGCCTGCAAATAAAAAGCATGTAACCATTTTATCTTGATGCATACGAATGATTATTCTGCGGCAAGTTAGCCCACTCTGTTCTTAATCTCTGTGAAAACAAATATGCTACGAGCGCATACTGAGGACTAGTATTATATCGTGTGATCACATAAAAGTTAGGGTATGCCAACCAATGATCACTGCCTTGCTGAGTATTCAGGGCGATCAAACCAGCTTTTTCTAGTGATTCAGCAACATGTCCTTGTGGACGAACCCCAGCTGCTCTTAATCTAGCCACGGTATAATCTGCAACTTTACTATTAGCCGCTAACTGCCGGTAAGCGGTTCCATGCACCCATGCAGGTTGAACCACGGGTTGATGCATGCTCCAGCCGTGGCGATGAAAATAATTAGCCACACTAGCGATAACATCTTGATCATTAGACATTAAATTAGGCCGCCCAGCTCCATGCATGTTAACTGCATACATACGATAACTACTCGGCATAAATTGTGGCTTACCCATCGCGCCGGCATATGAGCCCAGATATTGATTCGCCGGAACCCCATGTTCACGGCACAACAATAAATACTCTTTTAATTCCCTGGTGAAAAATGGCGCCCTTTTTGGATAGTAGAATGCCAATGTACTTAGCGCATCTAACACCCGGTACGTTCCTTGATGCTGTCCATAAAGTGTTTCAATACCAATAATAGACACAATCATATCAGCTGGTACACCAAAACGTTGCTCCGCAGCTGCTAAGGCTGCTTGATTCTCGCGCCAATATGCAAGTCCAGCTTGCACGCGCTGCTCAGTTAAAAATAATGATTGGTATACATCCCAAGTTTTTTTCTCGTACGGCCGTTCCATGGAAGCAATAATTTGCGGCTGAAATTGTGCTTGATTCAAGATGGCCAGCAACTGCTTTTCATCAAAATGCTCTTTAATTACCATTTCATGCACAAATTCCCTGGCTGCTGGTTTTTGTAATAAAGCGGCGTCTGAGTGCACCTGAATGCTGCATATAGCACCTGCCAATATAAAAAGACCGATCTTTAGTCGCATAATTTATCCTAATTAAATACAAAATTAATCTGCTGATCATCCAGATCTTTTACATGATTTGCAACGATCTAACATAAAAATATTTAAATAAGCAACTCATGCCATAATTAAAGACAAAAAACCAACTGTGGATGATGATATTACAGGAAAAAAACGCCCAATGTTCAACATGGCTCTGACAAAAGAAGATTTTCCGCAGAAATCCTACAAATCTCCAGGTAGAAAAACAAGTGATTGACTGTTAGAATTTATTTTTCTAGTTTATGGCTTAACTCTTTTTAAGAAAACCAAATATGGCAGCAATCATTTTAGACAGCAATTTGTTGGCAGATCAAAAAAACAATCAGATCAAGCACTCCGTAGATCAACGTATACACGCAGGATTATTGCCACCATGTTTAGCTGTAATCTTGGTAGGCAGTGATCCTGCTAGTTGCGTCTACGTGGATGCTAAGAAAACCGCCAGTAATCGTGTTGGTTTTGAGACTCGAATACTAAACCTGCCAGAAACCACCAGTGAATCTGAGTTATTGGCAATTGTAGATACTTTGAACCAAGATCCGGTGGTGCACGGGATCTTAATCCAAAGACCGTTACCGGTTGCCTTACAAACACAGGCCATTATCGAATCCATATTACCGCATAAAGATGTTGATGGTCTTCATCCATATAACTTAGGCCGTTTGTGTCAAGGTAATCCACTATTAAGACCATGTACACCGTATGGAATCATGCAGTTACTTGAACATTATAGTTTGAGTGTGTCTGGAAAACATGCTGTGATTATTGGTGCATCTACATTAGTCGGCAGACCTATGGCGCTTGAGTTATTAATGGCTAATGCTACGGTGACGATTTGTCACCGTGGTACAAAATCGCTGGAGCAACATGTACGTGCAGCTGATTTGCTCGTAGTTGCCACCGGAATACGTGATGTAATTGATACTAATTGGTTGGTTTCAAAGCAAATAATCGTCGATGTTGGGATTCATCGTTTGGAAAATGGCGGCTTGTGTGGTGATATTGATTTTAAATCTGCAGTACAAAAAGTTGCTGGGATTACGCCGGTTCCTGGTGGGGTTGGACCCATGACTGTAAGTTCGCTATTAAGTAACACTTTACTTGCTGCCAATGGCAGGTTGAACGATGGATTTATTGGCAGTTCCAACAGATATATTTAATATTCAGATAATCGTCTAATCCATATTTAGAGCCTTCGCGCCCTAAACCAGAATCTTTAATACCTCCAAATGGTATGGATGCATTCGACAATGCCCCAACATTTATCCCTACAAGACCAAACTTCAATTGATCGGTTAAACGCCAGATCAGATTAGTGTTTGAGGTAAAACAATATGCAGCCAAACCCGCTGGCACGGCATTCGCCATTTCAATAGCTTGGTTTTCTTCTTCAAAACGATAAATTACGGCTACTGGCCCAAAAATCTCATTTTGGGCAATGTCCATTGAAACCTGGGCATCAACAATCACTGTTGGTTGATAAAAATTAGGGCCTAAAGAATCAACCTTCCCGCCGCACAAAACCTTAGCTCCAGAGTTGATTGCTTGATCAACTAAACCTTGAATTTTATTAATCGCCATCTCATTAATTAATGGACCAATCTTAACAGGAGGATCCGACAATCCGCAGCCTAAAGATAGTGCTTGTACTCGAGCAACAAAAGCCGCCACAAATGCATCATAAATTCCTGATTGTACAAAAATACGATTTGCAGCAGTACATGCTTGACCGCTATTCCGAAATTTAGCCACCATCACTTCAGAGACAGCCAGCGGAAGATCAGCATCATTGAATACTATAGCCGGAGCATTCCCACCCAACTCCAATGATAATTTTTTAACAGTATCAGCACATTGTGCATACAGCAGCTTACCAACACGAGTTGAACCGGTAAACGTTAGCTTGCGTACTCGATAATCATCACATAAAACTTGGCCTATCTCAACTGCAGCGCCTGTAACTACATTCAATACGCCGTTAGGTATACCTGCTTGTTCGGCTAATAACGCCATGGCTATTGAAGAAAATGGGGTTAACTCTGAAGGTTTAACTATGATTGTACAACCTGCAGCCAATGCAGCCGCGCATTTACGAGCTATCATTGATACCGGAAAATTCCATGGGGTAATTGCTGCAACCACACCAACCGGTTGCTTGATCACCAAATGGTGTAAGTTTTCTTGTTCAGTAGGAATAATATCCCCATACACCCGGCGAGACTCTTCAGCAAACCAACGAAAAAAACTGGCAGCCGATTTTATTTCACTAACCGCATCTTCCAGTGGCTTGCCTTGCTCCAAGGTTAACAGCACTGCCAAAGCGTTGGTGTTGGTCAACATAAGATCATGTAATTTAAGCAGAGAATTTGCACGGGTTAATGCTGTCAATTTACTCCAAGCAGGAAATGCTGTGGCCGCAGCAAGAATTGCAAGCTTGGTATCATCTGCCGCCATATCTGGCACATGACCTAACAACTGCTGATTTGCCGGATTATGTACAGCAATTACACCACCATTAATGGCAGAACACCATTTACCATCGACATAAGCTTGCTCTCTGAGTAAACTCAAATAATTATTATCCATACAAAAGCCCCAGTTAGTTTACAAATTACCCCAATCAAACTTATCTTCTAACTCTCCTTCATAATCCTCTAATTCTCTCTTTAGAGATCTTTGCTCAAGCCTGGCTTCCAGTAAACGACGTACTCGTTTGCGTTTCTCCAGATCTTCTGGCTGCTCGATATTTTCCGTACAGGGAAAAGACTTTTCCTCATTATCCTGATACTCATGTATTAATGCCATGATTTACTCCTTTACACTCGTCTATGTAAAATTATAGACTCTATTTGCACGATCAGTTATCATTCACGATCTTTTATGTACTTTTTTGGAACGACATCCCATGCTAAGTTATCAACATAGTTATCACGCAGGATGTTGTGCTGACGTACTTAAACACCTAACTCTTTCGCTTTTATTGCAATACATGAAACAGAAGCCAGCCGCATTTTTTTATTTAGATACTCATGCTGGACGCGGTGTGTATGATTTAAATCATCCACAAGCACTCAAAACCGGCGAGGCCGACCTAGGAATTGCATTATTATGGCCAGAAAGCGCACGCCTGCCAGACGTATTTCACCATTATCTACAGTCAATTGAACAAATTAATCCCAATAATGCGGTGTCAGTACGCCATTATCCAGGATCACCAGCTGTAGCAATCAATCTGATAAGAGAATGTGATCGGGCGACATTCTGTGAGTTACATCCTTATGAGAACACAATTTTGTCTCATATACCGCGTAATGGTAGAACTGTATTTACCAGTCATAGTGATGGTTTAGAGCAACTAAGTGCCGCATTACCGCCCCGTGAACGGCGCGGATTAATCTTCATAGATCCATCCTATGAAGTAAAACAAGAATACAAAACAATCCCACAAAAAATAAAACAAGCAGTACAAAGATTTTCAACAGGAACTTTTTGTTTATGGTATCCAATATTTAATGATCATCAACCACACACACAGTTATTGAGAGGACTAAAGTCAATTGATGCGGCAAAAACTTTAAGTATCCAGCAGGTATCAAAAAAACCGGCCACACAAGGTATGATCGGCAGTGGTTTATGGATTATAAACCCACCCTTTGTGCTGAAGGATCAACTAACTATCGCGGCAAAAACCTTGGATCAAATTTATGGAACAAATTCAGTTATAGAGTAATTCATCGATCACTAATGAGTGATTACTGGATATTATGCTAATCTAGCATACAATAAGGTTATGGGATGACTTTATTGTGAGTAATAAAATGAGCAACATAAAGAAAAACGAAAAAGAAGAACAATCATCTTGGCCACAAAAAAAAACATTCGAAAATAACTATATAATACTTAATTATCTATTCACCGTAATTTCCAGCATAATCTGCAGATTATTACAATTGATAGAAATCCTTAATAATATGATATTTGATATATTTAAAGTTGCACATTCAACAATAGACCCGTTTCTGGATAAAATGACAATGGAGCCTGGGACAACAACTCCATCACCTTCTATCGAAGTATCTAAAAAGTAGATTAACGCTAACAGCTGCAAAATCATGTGGCTGCCAGTTAGGTTTATTATCTCTATCTAATAATAAAGCCCTGACCCCCTCATAAAAATCATGATCTTGCAGAAAATGCTCCACTAGTATTCGATCCATTTTCAAACATTCGAATAATGATAAACCTACCGCACGTTGTCTTTGTTCAAAGGTCACATACAAACTTAATGGGGCTTTTTTCAGGATTAACTCACGTATAGCTAATGTTGTCTCGGTTTTAGTATCCGTTAATTCATCGATCAACTGCTCTAAACTATTGGATTTACTAAACTCCTCCGGCAAATTTGGCGCGTGAAGGGCTGTAGTTGCTTGGGTCCATGCGGCAATGACTGCACTTGCACTAGCATGTGGATCTTTACTCCAATCAGTAGTCATTAATTGCGCGCGCAACATCGGCCAAAACTCTTGCGGAACTACAGCATGCACCAGACCTAATCTTGCGGCTTCATGTGCTTGTAATCGATGTCCCATCAAAGCTAAATAACTGGACCATCCATGCGGTAATGCACTCATTAAATAACTTGAACCAATATCTGGGAAAAAACCAATTGTTGTTTCAGGCATAGCAAATACAAACGATGTACTGGCTACAGGATGCGATGCATGTAACCCCACACCCACACCACCGCCCATAGTATATCCTTGCATCAAGGAAATTATCGGTTTGGGGTAATCATGTATAAACTGATTCAAATCATATTCTTGTGCAAAGAATTCCAATTGAACGGCTAAATCAGAACGCTGCGCATAAATCCAACGAACATCACCTCCAGCGCAAAAAGATCCGCCAGCAGCACCTAATACAACCACATGCACACGCGGATCTTCTTGCCATAACTCTAATTGCTGGCGCAATCCAACAGTCATTGCATACGTCAAAGCATTTAACGAACCTGGACGATTAAGGGTTATGAACCCACATGGTTCATTGACGGCAAAAATAATATCCTGCAGCATGATCATTGTCCTTCATTTGTGCGCACACACAGGCTATACTTGCGTCCATGATCCCCGATGCGCTTTGAATTCATGGAACAAAATTGCGCCAATAAAATACGCGCCCTGCAGTTATTAAAAGATTACTATGGCTTTGACGCCTTTCGTCACCCACAAGAAGAAATTGTCCAAGATGTGGTAAACGGCCTGGATGTTTTAGTTTTGATGCCTACAGGTGGCGGCAAATCCTTATGTTATCAAATTCCATCACTGATGCTGGATGGTGTGGGTATCATCGTATCACCATTAATCGCCTTGATGGAAGATCAAGTAACCGCCCTAACCTTACAAGGAATTCGTGCAGCTTATTATAATTCATCACTTTCATCTGAACAAGCACGGGCAACACTGGCTAAACTACATAATAACGAACTAGATTTGCTCTATATTGCTCCAGAACGCCTGCTCAGTGCGTCTTTTATGGATCGTATGCAAGAATGCCAGCTAGCTTTATTTGCTATAGATGAAGCTCACTGTATCTCGCAATGGGGACATGATTTTCGACCAGAATATGCTGCACTCGGCATTCTCAAACAACATTTCCCTGAAATACCCGTAATCGCATTAACCGCAACAGCAGATCGCCAAACCCAAAAAGATATCGTACGCCGATTAAATTACCAACCAAAAGTTTACCTGGCATCATTTAATCGTCCAAACATCCACTACAATGTAACTATAAAAAACAATCCATTCAAACAATTAAATCAGTTTTTAACTACAAAAAAACAACAGTCCGGCATTATTTATTGCGGCACACGCAACGGCGTAGAACGTTTAGTTGAAAAATTACAACTGCAAAATCATCGTGCACGCGGCTATCATGCCGGATTATCCCACAAAGAGCGCCGTGAAGTGCAATCATTATTTCGCTATGATCAAATTGATATGGTGGTTGCTACGGTAGCTTTTGGCATGGGCATAGACAAGCCTAATGTGCGCTTTGTTGTCCATTATGACCTACCTAAGACCATAGAAAGTTACTATCAAGAAACCGGACGTGCTGGACGCGATGGTTTGCAGTCTAACGCTTTATTACTCTATGACCCTGCCGATAGTGCTCGATTACGATCATGGATCGTCTTGCTGCCAGATCTTGAACAGCAACGAATTGAGCATCATAAACTCAATCATATGTTAGCTTTTGCCGAGGCAACACATTGCCGCCGACAAATATTATTACGTTATTTTGATGAAATCATGGACAACTCTTGTGGTCATTGTGATGTTTGCAACAATCCTCCAGAAACAGTTGACGCGACGGTGGATGCACAAAAATTCTTATCCTGTATTTATAGGTTACGTCAAAATTATGGTATGAATCATACTATAGAAGTTTTACGTGGCAGTACCGCGGAGAAAATCAACAGCCTGGGACACAATAATCTAAGTACATTTGGGATCGGTCAAGATAAGCCCGCAAACTATTGGAAGCAATTAGCCTGGCAATTAATTCACCGCGACTATTGTTACCAAGACGTAGAGCAATATAATGTGCTAAAGCTGAACGAAAAATCAATCCCAGTGCTGCGCGGACAGCAGAGTATTGCATTAACAGTTCCACAAGTAACTGAAGTTGGCAAAAACAAACAAAAAACCACCAAAGATCCAGCATCAGAGAACCAACAACATCCGTTGTTTGAATCCTTACGTACCTTAAGGAGACAGCTGGCTGACGAAGAAAATAAACCATCTTTTATGATTTTTAGTGACTCAACCTTACACGACATGGTTCGCTTAAAGCCTAAAACGCTGGAAGGTTTATTAAATGTCTCGGGGATTGGTCAACATAAACTAGCACATTACGGTCAAGCATTTTTATCCCATATAAAAGCATATAGCAAGGAACATCCAAATGAACATTGAGCAAACTATATTAGATATATTAGTTCAGGTAACCGACACTGTATTACAAAAAAATATTTTTCAATTGAACATTAAACCCACTATAACTATAGAAAAAAAATTAGTACATCTAGCTTTACGCGCAGGCTTCCCCTGCTTAGATTTACATACAACCTTAGTGCCCAAAATACAGCAAGCGCTGCAAAGTATTCTTGATCTACCTGAAGTAAAAATAACCTTAACTCATATGATCCAAGCACATCGCACGCAACTGGCCGGCAAAGGTTTACGCGGTGTAAAAAATACAATTGCAATTGCTTCGGGCAAAGGCGGTGTAGGCAAATCAACAATCGCGGTTAATCTGGCAGTGGCTTTAGCCAGTGCTGGTGCACGTGTTGGGCTGCTAGACGCTGATATTTACGGACCAAGTGCCCCCATCATGTTGGGGGCTGCGACCGTTCGTGTTGAAAACGATCGCTATTTACCCGTGGAAGCGCATGGGATTCAGGCTATGTCTATGGGATATTTACTACAAAATGATCAGGCACTAATTTGGCGTGGTCCAATGCTTGCAAAATCACTAATTCAAATGATTGAGCTCACACAATGGGATGAGTTAGATTATTTATTTATCGATCTACCGCCAGGAACTGGTGACATTCCTTTGACGCTGGTGCAAAAGATACCGCTAGCAGGTGCATTTATTGTTACTACACCACAACAAGTTGCAACGCTAGATGCCAAAAAAGCCATCCAAATGTTTCAAAAAACCAACATAACTGTGCTGGGTATTATCGAAAACATGTCAATGCATAACTGTACTCAGTGTGGACAGCAAACGCATGTTTTTGGACAAGACGGTGCTCAAAGACTAGCCGAGCAGACTGGTTGCACGCTGATAGGTCAATTACCCCTGGATCAGCGCATTACACAAAACGCAGATCATGGGCAGCCTTCAGCTCTAGATGCAGATCCACTCTTAGCACAAAAGTTCATGGAAATTGCGTGGCGTGCATCAATTAAATTAGCCACAGAACCATTGAATTACGCCGATCGATTCCCGCCAGTGGTTATGAAGTAGTAAGATATGTATTTACTCATACCTATGATGTGCCGATAATTTAGAGATAATACGACTGGCATACTCACGCGATTTGTCTGATGCTATCAAGCTAACAAAATACAACACGCCAATAACTAACAAGCATAGCAATATATATAAATGACGCTCTACAGGCCAGGATACTGCGTAATACATCGCAGCGCCAATTATAGCCAGAGGACTTAATATCGGTATGATTTCATGCATAATCCATTTTTTATGGAGCCCAGGGAAAAATCTATGATGGACCAAAGGTGTTATTACCAATAAAGTGAGCAGATTCATACTAACCCAAGTATAGCCAGCACCTATGGCCCCAAAAAATCTTATGCTGATTAACAGTGCAGGGATAATTAATACACATAATGACAAGCTAGTTAGAATATGTAAATGTAAGTCTCCCTTGGCAAATTGCATATAAGAAGGAAACGACGTAATCACAAACAATGCATTACCCAATGAGTATAATCTTAAAATCGGCCCAGCTTGTGTGGCCAAGTCTATGTTTCCTGTCCAAGCAAATAATGCGGGTTCAGGAAACATGATTAATAAAATACTGATCGGCAAAATCACCTGGCACACCCCGCGCGTAAACTCGCAGTAAACTTTAATAAATTGATTATGATCATCTATCAAACTGGTTAATCTGGGTAAGACTGCCGCGACCATTGGCGTCAACAAAACAGTTACCGCGCTAGCGATTAAAATTGCCAGAGAAAAATAGCCATATTCAATCAAATTAAGACTGTTGGATA
>CANNIJ010000012.1 GCA_947505025.1 Legionellaceae bacterium
AGCTGTGCCTCCTAAAGCTAACTCATATAGCTCTGGCAATACTTGCGTGATACGTTTTAAACATGCATCTAATTGACTGACATATCCAGAAAACTCCTGACCTAAAGTCAATGGCACAGCATCTTGTAAGTGCGTGCGACCAATTTTAATTATAGATTTGAAAGCGTGCATTTTGGCGCTCAAACCATCTCTAAGCGCTGTTACCGCAGGAATTAATGTTTTATGTAATGCTACAGCAGTAGCTATATGCATAGCGGTTGGAAAGGTATCATTGGATGATTGGCTGTGATTGACATCATCGTTCGGGTGAATCGGGGTTTTACTGCCTAATTTGCCGCCAGCTAATTCGATTGCTCGATTGGAAATCACTTCATTTACATTCATGTTTGTTTGTGTGCCACTACCGGTTTGCCAGACATGTAATGGAAATTGTGCGTCCCAACGTCCTTGAATAACTTCATCAGCAGCTTGAGTGATTAGTTGGGCTTTTTCCTGCGTGATTGCGTTCAATTCAACATTAGTCAGTGCGGCCGCTTTTTTGATAATGGCTAAAGCATGAATTATGGCGATCGGCATTATATCCTGGCCGATATGAAAATGTTCCAGGGATCGTTGGGTTTGGGCGCCCCAATATGCGCTTGCAGGTACTTCAATTGCACCCATACTATCAGTTTCTTTGCGTGTATCTGTTGTCATGAAGCACCCCGTAAAAGTTACATCGCGCAGATTATAGATTATACTATGCGCGGTGACAATCGGAGGTTTATGAGTGCGTATAACAAGAATTTATCATCCAGGACAATATGTTGTAGGAGATGAGTTATCTCTGTCCGCAACGGCCAGTCAGCATGTTGGGGTTGTTCTACGCATGCGGGTTGGTGAGAATTTAACCCTGTTTTCTGGAGATAATGTTGAGGCTCACGCAACAATATCGGCGATTGAGCGTAAAACCATACATGTACGCGTGCATGATGTGCTAGTTATTAGCCGTGAATCTCCGCTGGCAATTCACTTGGTTCAGGGGATTTCAAAAGGTGAGCGCATGGATTTAGTGGTGCAAAAAGCTGCTGAATTAGGCGTCTATAGCATTACCCCCATTGTGAGCGCATATTGCGCTGTAAAGTTGAATTCAGAACAAAGGGCTAAGAAGGTTTTGCAATGGCAATCGATGGCTACTGCGGCATGTGAACAATCTGGGCGTAATCGAATCCCAGTTATTTATCCGGTAAGTACGTTTGCAGAACAGATCGAAAATGACTTGCATGCGCACAGTGTGTTTTTAGATCCGGGTGCCAGTGGTGATTTCAAGCAGTTCACGTGTGCCAATATGCGCATTAGTCTCTGGGTAGGTCCTGAAGGCGGATTTCATCCGCTTGAAATACAAGCAGCGATTACTACGGGTTACTCATTAGTTAAGTTAGGTCCGCGGGTATTAAGAACTGAAACAGCGGCAATTGCTGCCATTAGTGTGTTGCAAGTGTTGCAGGGTGATCTATAATAGATGCGCGCAGTTTAATTGAGAGAGGAACATGAACCATGAGTAATGCGATTAAAGCGGTTACAGATGCGGATTTTGCGAGTACAGTATTGCAATCTAGCCAGCCAGTGCTGGTCGATTTCTGGGCCCCATGGTGCGGTCCTTGCCGTGCGCTGACCCCAATCTTAGAAGAGTTAGCAGCTAGCCACACTGATCAAGTTACGATCGCTAAAATAAATATAGACGAGAATCCGCAAACCCCATCGCAGTATGGTGTAATGAGCATACCCACGCTGATTCTATACAAAAACGGTCAAGTATTAGCCACGCAAACTGGATTGTTGTCGAAGTCACAATTAAGTGCATTTATTGACAGTCACCTATAAAAAATGCCGTATAGGCGCGCTTGGATCTAAGGCGCGCCTAGCTTAAATCATGGACGGCCAGGCGAGTTGGGGATCAAATGTCAACAGCCACTAGTATCTAGGTTAAATTTATGTTAAGCTTGTTTTTATTCATGGTACATGTCTACCATGGTAATAACGGCCTGTAAACTACAGTCGTTCCTATAACAAAGACTTTCGTGGATCCTCAATTCGTTTAACCAAAACATCAAGTGAGAAGTATGCATCTTACCGAACTTAAGCAATTAGCCATTGCTGATCTTGTAAATATAGCTCAAGAAAAAGGCGTCGAAAACACTTCACGTATGCGTAAACAAGATATTGTTTTTTCAATTCTAAAAGCGCATGCCTTAAAAGGTGAAGACATATATGGTAGTGGAGTTTTTCAGGCCTTAGATGAAGGGTTTGGATTTTTACGCTCACCCGACGCGTATTATCTTCCTGGACCCGATGATA
Organism: Legionellaceae bacterium; assembly: GCA_947505025.1. Lineage (GTDB taxonomy): Bacteria > Pseudomonadota > Gammaproteobacteria > Legionellales > Legionellaceae > CANNIJ01. Next base: position 2,338 of record CANNIJ010000012.1, read on the forward strand.
TCTATGTGTCCCCCAGCCAAATTCGTCGTTTTGGGTTACGTACTGGCGACACAGTTACCGGCAAAATCCGTTCACCCAAAGATAATGAGCGTTACTTTGCTTTGTTGAAAGTCGATCAAATTAATTATGACGCGCCAGAAAGCGTAAAACGTAAAATTTTATTCGAAAACTTAACGCCTTTGTTTGCTTCAGATCATTTGATCATGGAGCAAGGTAATGGCAGCACCGAAGATTTAACCGCACGCGTTGTAGATTTGTGCGCACCCTTTGGCCGTGGACAACGTGGATTGATTGTTGCACCGCCTAAAGCGGGTAAAACGTTAATGTTGCAAAACATCGCCCACTCAATTGAGAAAAATTACCCAGAATGTTTTCTGATTGTCCTGTTGATTGATGAGCGCCCTGAAGAAGTAACTGAAATGAAACGTTCAGTAAAGGGTGAGGTGGTTGCAAGTACATTTGATGAACCGGCAACACGTCATGTGCAAGTTGCAGAAATGGTCATAGAGAAAGCCAAGCGTTTGGTTGAGCATAAACGTGATGTGGTAATTTTGTTGGATTCAATTACACGTTTAGCCAGAGCATACAACACCGTGATCCCATCCTCGGGTAAAGTTTTAACTGGTGGTGTGGACGCTAATGCATTACAAAAACCCAAGCGCTTGTATGGTGCAGCAAGAAATATTGAAGAAGGTGGCAGCTTAACAATTATTGCTACAGCAATGGTTGATACTGGCTCTAAAATGGATGAAGTGATCTATGAGGAGTTCAAAAGTACCGGTAATATGGAAATTCATTTAAGTCGTAATATTTCTGAGCGCCGAGTGTTCCCTGCGATCAATATTAATCGTTCAGGCACGCGTCGTGAAGACTTGCTTTTAAGCCCAGAAGATTTACAGCGTATTTGGATTTTACGTAAAATCCTGCAGTCGATGGATGAGTGCGATGCGATTGAGTTTTTGCTGGAGCGTATGAAGAATTACAAGACTAATGCAGAGTTTTTTGAGGCTATGAAACGACAGGAGTAGTGTCCGTTGAAGTACCTAGATCTGCGAGACTTTCTAGACCAATTGGATAATCTAGGTCTATTAAAGCGTATTGATTATCCGGTCTCACCTGATCTTGAAATGACTGTGGTGAGTGACCGAGTCTTGCGTGCTGCGGGGCCTGCGTTGTTGTTTACGCAGCCCAAAGGCCACAATATACCGGTGTTAACTAATTTATTTGGCACGGTCGATCGTGTGGCTTTGGCGATGGGGCAGACATCAGTAGCTGCTTTGCGTGATGTTGGTCATTTATTAGCAGCGCTCAAAGAACCTGAACCACCTAAAGGTTTTCAAGATGCGATAAGAAAGTTACCTTTGCTAAAACAAGCTCTAAATATGGCGCCACAGTATGTGAAGCGCGCGATTTGTCAGACCCATGTGTTCAGTGGCGACGAGGTTGATTTATACAAACTGCCAATACAAAAATGTTGGCCAGGTGATGCCGGACCCCTGATTACCTGGGGCTTGGTCACTACCAAAGGACCGCTACAAACACGCGAAAATCTAGGCGTTTATCGTCAACAAGTAATCTCTAAAAATAAATTAATTATGCGCTGGCTGTCTCATCGAGGCGGAGCTTTAGATTACCAGTCATTTCAGGCAGAACATCCGGGTGAAAGATTCCCCATAGCAGTAACTTTAGGTGCTGATCCAGCGTCTTTACTAGCAGCCGTCACGCCGGTACCCGATTCTTTATCTGAATATGCATTTGCTGGATTATTACGTGGTAAACGAACTGAGTTAGTCCGCTGTATTGGATCTGATTTACATGTGTGTGCCCACGCTGAAATAATCTTAGAGGGGTACTTAGATCCCGGCGTAGAAGCTCCAGAAGGCCCGTTTGGCGATCATACGGGTTATTACAATGAGGTTCAAAATTTCCCGGTATTCACGGTTGAAAGGATTACTCATAGGGATCAACCAATTTATCACAGCACATATACTGGTCGTCCGCCAGATGAGCCAGCGATTCTCGGCTTGGCTTTAAATGAAGTTTTTGTGCCATTGTTACAAAAACAATATCCTGAAATAGTTGATTTTTATTTGCCGCCGGAAGGATGTTCTTATCGTTTAGCCGTGGTTACGATTAAAAAACAATATCCTGGGCACGCACGCCGCATAATGATGGCCGTGTGGTCTTTTCTGCGACAATTCATGTATACAAAATTTGTAATTGTATGTGATGATGATATAAATGCACGTGTATGGGCTGATGTAGTGTGGGCTATGAGCACACGCATGGATCCATTAAGAGATACGGTTATGATTGATCACACGCCCATTGATTATCTTGACTTTGCCAGCCCAGTTTCTGGTTTAGGTTCTAAAATGGGTATGGATGCTACAAATAAGTGGCCCGGAGAAACACAGCGTGAGTGGGGGCGTGCGATTGAAATGGATCCAGAAAGCCTGCGTAGCGTAGAGGATTATTGGAGTGAATTAGGATTGGCCCCATGATCGTTAATGCACGAGTACTGAGTTTAGTTAATTTAACTGAGAGTGTTTTACAAGTTACGTTACAACCCGATCAATATATTGACTATTTTGCTGGCCAGTATTTAGAAATACTAGTTGATACTCTGGCCTTTGCATATTCGATTTCTAATGCTCCAGCTGCGGACAATTGTTATATTTTACATATACGTCATCGTCCAGAAAATCCAATCCCAGCAAGTTTATTACACGAGTTACACCAGTCTAAAATTAAAATTCGCGTGCCTTGTGGTGAATGTCATCTAAATAACCTAGAGTCAGGTTTATCTTTAATTTGTATAGCTGGAGGGTCAGGCATTGCACCAATTAAAGCGATGTTGGATCAATTAGTTTTGACTGGGGATCGGCGTTCAGTACATTTATTTTGGAGCGCACGCTTTCAGGAAGATTTTTATTTACCTACCAGCGTTGCTCATTGGCAAGATAAACTATCTGATTTTAAGAGTTTTTTACAGCTGTCAGATCTAGATCAGACGCCATTAATTTCTGCTGTCCTGGCGCAGGCTCAGCCGATAAATCGAGCACAGATTGTTTTAAGTGGACCGTTTGAGATGGTTTATCATGCGCGAGATGTACTAATTGATTCTGGGGCCTCGGTAATTAATTTATTTGCAGATGCATTTTGTTTTGAACAAAAAGGAGAATAAAATATGGGATTTGGATATCAGTTATTGGCTATAGTTGGCGCTGCATTAATTGTGTGGATCTTATATCGCACAATCAAACAGCGTCCGGAGCAATTCAGCCGTGAGAATTTAAGTAAAAGTTTTTTTAGCCTGGGAATACTGGCAGTTATTTTGATCATTTTTGTTGCTTTTCTGGTTTTACTTTTACGCCAGTGACCAACAGCGGTCATTCAACAATATTTTGCTGGATCTCCGACCAAGTCTTAATAACTCCGCTAGATTGCATTGTTTCAGCGTTGCTAGTAAGTGCTTGTTGTGCCGCTTCATAGGTTGGATATGTTCCATAAACACCCATGTAGCTGACTGAACCTCGAGATTGTACTTTAACTTCAGCCATGTGTGCAGTTTTTGGTGCTTGATGTAATGCCATGGCCACATGTGCTGCACTGATATCTTGGGCAATAATTATGGTGTAATGCTCCGGCAATTGCTGTTGCGCCCAGACTGTATCTAGATTTTTGGATGAGATTGGGGTTGATTCTGCCAATTTTTCAGGCCTTGCCGTATCTATTAATGGATCAGATTGTTCCTGGCTCTGCTCTTGATCTAAGGCTGGGGGTATTTGATATTCTGGAAATTTTTGCGCATCTGGAATCGGGTAAGTTGGTGATTCCATTGTCTCATTTTGACTGGTTGAGACGCATGCAGTTAAGGTTCCCAGTACTAAAACACAACCAAGCGCACGATTTCTAATTAACATGTTAATCTCCCTGAGTAGTGCATAAGTCCATTTATGCTTTAAGCCGGCAGGATCTCGCCTGCGCGTAGCGTAAGCACTTCAACCCCGGTCGCTGTTACCAGCAAGGTGTGTTCCCATTGAGCAGATAATTTACGATCTTTAGTTACGGCTATACTCCAGCCATCTCGAGTGAGATGTTTCACTTCAGCGCCACCTTGATTAATCATCGGTTCGATTGTAAAAGTCATGCCTTCTTTTAATGCGATTCCTTGACCTGGACGGCCATAGTGCATGACCTGCGGCTCCTCGTGCATTTTGGTACCAATACCATGCCCGCAGTACTCACGTACTACAGTATAATTATTTGCATGCGCATGTTGTTGTATAGCAAAGCCGATATCACCCAGAGTTGCATTTGGTTTGACGGCAGCGATACCTTTGTATAAGCAAGCTTGCGTGACATCAACCAAGCGTTTAGCGTGACTAGGCACATTGCCAATACAAAACATTCGGCTGCTATCACCATAATAGCCGGCGTAAATTACAGTAATATCAACATTAAGGATGTCTCCCTGTTTTAAATGTTGATTAACCGCAGGCATCCCATGACAGATCACATGATTTAGCGAAGTGTTAACGGAGTATGGGTAGCCATATTGGCCTTTACTCCCCGGGATAGCATGCAATGTGTTACGGATATAATCCTCACAAAACTCATCAATTTGCAAGGTTGTGATGCCGGGTTTAATAATATTGTCTAATGCTTCTAATACGCGCGCTGTGAGTTGGCCGGCCATGCGCATTTTTTCGATTTGTTCGGGTGTTTTTATGGAAACCATGCAGTATCTCTTGATGAGTAATCCGTAGTAGTATACTACAACCTTTGATTTTAGTTAGCGGTCTATGCAAAAAAAAGCAGTGATTTTATTTTCGGGCGGATTAGATTCGACCACATGTTTGGCGCTGGCAACAGCAGACGGATTTGCATGTTATGCGTTGAGTTTTGATTATGGTCAGCGGCATGCGCATGAGTTGGTTGCAGCACGCTTGATCGCTGAGAAATTTTCTGTGGTCGAACATCGGATTATGCCGATGAATCTAGCCGGGTTCGGTGGTAGTGCTTTGACCGATTTAACCCAGGATGTACCTGACTATCAACAGACAACCACAGTGCCGGTTACATATGTTCCGGCGCGTAATGCGATTTTTCTGTCAATTGCATTGGCTTATGCTGAAGTCTTGGGTGCTGGTGATATTTTCCTGGGGATTAATGCTGTGGATTATTCGAATTATCCAGATTGTCGACCTGAATTTTTAGATGCATTTCAAAAAATGGCCAATGTTGCCACGCAGGCTGGCGCAGTGAAGTTACATGCTCCGCTGTTGCATTTGTCAAAAGCAGAGATTATTGCGCATGGGATCAAATTAGGCGTTGATTATAGTCAGACAGTTTCTTGTTATCAGTTAAATGCAGCCGGTGCTGCATGCGGTCGCTGTGATAGTTGTGTGTTACGCGCCCAGGGCTTTCAAGCAGCAGGCGTGAAGGATCCCACGCATTATTTAGCTTAACCGCCCCATCTTTGGGTTAAGGTGCTGTCCAGGTCGAATAAGTCTAATACGCGCCCAACAGTATGATCCACCATTTGTGCGATGCTGACTGGATTATCATAAAATGCCGGAACTGGTGGAAAGATCACTCCGCCCATCAACGTAATATTAGTCATGTTTTGTAAGTGCGCTAAATTTAATGGTGTTTCACGAGCCATGATAACTAATCGACGTCGTTCTTTCAAAGTAACATCTGCCGCACGAGTTAGCAGATTACCACTGCTGCCATGGGCGATATCAGCCAGACTTTTCATTGAACATGGTGCGACAATCATACCCAGGTTTCTGAATGATCCACTGGCTAATGGGGCGGACAAATCCGTGCAAGGATAATAGAAATCTGCGAGTTCTTTGAGCATTGTTTTATTCATCTCAGTTTCATACGCTAAGGTTAAGAACCCGTTTTTAGTGACGACCAAGTGTGTTTCAACTGACAAGGCTTTGAGTTCAGCGAGTAAACGAATCGCATAGATGATTCCTGAACCACCAGTAATACCAATGATCATACGTTGCATAATTATTCTCTTTTGTGTCTAGTTTAGCGTGTTTTGCCGGGTGTGAGCGTTTGTTCGGAGCGATATGCACCATATGCACTTAAAGCATCAGTTGCAACTGCTGGATAACGCTCACGATATTGATTGATCATACCAATTAATTGATTTCTGGTCTCTACAATAAGTGATTTTTCTTCCGCATAAATACTGGGTATACTTTTTCTAGTTATCTCAATGTTGCGTTGGGGGATGTTGGCCTAAATCCAGGTGGGTATTTTGTGACTAAGAGAGGTTGTTTGTTTGCTTGCTCTGCAGCAGCTGCCTTTATATACGAGAACATGGTTTTCGCCTTAATTTATCTCTCATTAGTTAATTATAGAGCATGCTCAGCGGTTCATTGATTTATTTATCCCGACTCTCAATACGTTACCGGGCACGTATAATGCGATATACTTGGTCTACTTATTTTTGTTGTAGGATTAGATTATGCCAGAGAGCAGTCGGCAAATATTAGTTACCAGTGCTTTACCGTATGCGAATGGGCATTTGCATTTGGGGCATTTGGTTGAGCATATTCAAACTGACATTTGGGTGCGTATGCAGAGGATGTTAGGTCATCAGTGTATTAGTATTTGTGGTGATGATGCTCATGGTACGCCAATTATGTTAAAAGCCGAGCAGTTAGGAATTACTCCATTGGCTTTGACTGAGCTGATGCAAGCTAGTCATGAGCAGGATTTTAAAGCATTTAGTGTTGCATATGATATGTATCACACCACCAATTCAGTGGAAAACAGAGTTCTTTCCGAAGAGATTTATGCAAAACTGCAGGCGCGTGGCGATATTATTACCAAAACCATTCGTCAAGCATTCGATCCAATCAAGAATATGTTTTTACCTGATCGATATGTAAAAGGTACCTGTCCAGCATGCAAGGCCTTGGATCAATATGGCGATAGTTGTGAGTCTTGTGGAGCCACATATGATCCAACTGATTTGATTGATCCTGTCTCGGCTTTATCAGGTGCAACTCCAGTCGAAAAAGAATCCGAGCATTATTTTTTTGATTTGTTACGCTATGAGGATTTGCTGCGTAAATGGACTCATGCTGGGCATTTACAGCCCGAAGTGGCCAATAAACTTGATGAGTGGTTTGCGGTTGGCTTGAAGCCCTGGGATATTTCGCGTGATGCACCATATTTTGGTTTTCTAATCCCTGGAACGATTGATAAATACTTTTATGTTTGGTTGGATGCTCCCATAGGTTATATGGCAAGTTTTAAACGCTATTGCCAGGAGTCAGGGACCTCGTTTATGGAGTATTGGGGGGCTGAATCTACAGCAGAGTTGTATCATTTTGTAGGTAAAGATATTGTATATTTCCATGCTCTTTTTTGGCCAGCAATGCTGGCAGGCAGTGGATATAGGTTGCCGACTTCGATCTTTACTCATGGTTTTCTAACAGTTAATGGACAGAAGATGTCTAAGTCCAGGGGCACTTTTCTTGAAGCCAGGGTTTATTTGAAGCATTTGGATCCAGCTTACTTGCGGTATTATTTTGCAGCTAAGTTAAATGGTCGTGCGGATGATTTGGATTTAAATTTTGATGACTTAGTCGTGCGAGTTAATGCTGATTTGGTTGGTAAAGTGGTTAATATTGCCAGTCGTTGCGCTGGATTTATTCATAAACACTTTGCCGGCAAATTATCTGGAACATTGTCCAATCCAGCATTATATGCAGAAATTAAACATGCACGTACAGAGATCATTGAAGCGTATCAACAGCGTGATTCTGCACGGGCAATTCGGCAAATTATGGCGTGTGCTGATCGCATTAATCAATATATTGATGCAGAAAAGCCCTGGATCGCAGTTAAAGATCCACTGCTTATGCCAGATGTACACGCTGTATGTAGCATGGGCCTGAACTTATTTAGGTTGCTGATCATATACTTAAAGCCAGTATTGCCGGATATAGCTCAGGCCTCGGAGTCTTTCTTAAATATCGATCCTTTGTTGTTTACTTGCGCTGACAAACCGTTACTGGATCATAAGATTCATGCGTTCGTGCCTTTGATCCAGCGGGTAGATCCGGTTAGTGTTCAAGCACTGATCAATGAAAGCCAGGCAGTTTGACATGGTTTCACCGGAGGCAATTGATGCATTGTTACCACAAACACAATGCGCTGAATGCGGTTATCCCGGCTGTTTGCCGTATGCTCAGGCTTTAGCCGTTGGTTTGGCGCCAATTGATCGTTGCCCACCAGGGGGCGTTGAGACAGTTGTCGCTTTGGCAGCGTTATTGGAGATAGATCCAGAGCCTTATATGATTTCTGCAGCTGCGAATACACGCGCAGCTGCAACATATATTATCCGCGAGGACGAGTGCATTGGTTGTACTAAATGCATTCAAGCATGTCCGGTGGATGCGATTGTTGGCAGTGCTAAAAAAATGCACACTATTTTACAATACGAATGCACTGGGTGTGGTTTGTGTGTAGATCCTTGTCCAGTCGATTGTATTGAAGTCTTAGCTCAGCCATTACCACAGTATGATCCTGAAATTGCACGCCAGCGCTTTAAGGCACGCAAAGTGCGTGAAGTGCGGGCTCTAGAAAAAAGTTACGTGGCTGTGAATAATTCGGATAAAACCAAGGAACGTATGGACAAGCAAGAGTATATTTTACAGGCATTGCATCGTTCCATGCAAAAAAAAATATGAATCGTGTGCACATGATTTTTGCGCGCTTGCATGCATTCAATCCGAACCCGCAAACAGAATTACTGTATGAGAGTAATTTTGAGCTATTGATTGCAGTTATGTTATCAGCTCAATCAACGGATATAAGAGTCAATCTTGTTACAAGAGTTTTATTTGCCGGGGCAAAAACCCCGGCTACAATGTTAAATTTAGGCTTGGATAACGTAAAAAAATGTATAAAATCTCTGGGGTTATTTAATACAAAGGCTGCTAATATAATCAAAACTTGTGCCTTATTATTAGATCGTTATCAAGGTCAAGTGCCGAGTACACGTGAGGAATTAGAATCTTTACCGGGGGTTGGGCGCAAAACTGCGAATGTTATACTCAATACAGCCTTTGGCCAGCCTACTTTGGCAGTGGATACCCATATTTTTAGGGTTGCACACCGACTGGGTCTGGCCTCAGGTAAAACTCCGGGTGCGGTTGAAGCTCAGTTGTTGCGGATCATTCCACAACAATTTTTGCAGAATGCGCATCATGCTTTGATCTTACACGGACGTTATGTATGCACGGCACGCAAACCGAATTGTGAGTCATGTATCCTGAGGGATTTGTGTGCATATAAGTGCCTGCACAAGTAACTTGCTCCGGATAAAACTCTGTTATTTACAGAGAGGATAAACTAGGGTCTGATGATTTTTCCTGATCAAGGAGTAAACGATTGTATGCAAAACAATACTGCGATTTCTATCACCGCGCTGCACAAAATTTATAGCAATGGATTTAAGGCTCTGAATAATATTAACTTAGCTATCAAGCGCGGCGAGATTTTTGCTTTGCTAGGGCCAAACGGCGCTGGCAAAACCACACTGATCAACACGATATGTGGTTTGGTTAGAATAAGCAGCGGTAAGATTAATGTATTTGGCTGCGATAATGTCAAGCAATACCGTGCCGCGCGCGCTACTATTGGTCTGGTACCGCAAGAGCTAGCAACCGATGCATTTGAGTCAGTGTGGGATACTGTGACCTTTAGTCGTGGATTATTTAACAAAGCGCGCAATCCTGCATATATCGAGGATTTGCTCAAGCGTCTAGCACTTTGGGATAAAAAAGATGAGCAGATTCGTCGCTTATCTGGTGGAATGAAACGTCGAGTAATGATTGCAAAAGCGCTGTCACATGAGCCAGAGATATTGTTTCTCGACGAACCAACCGCAGGTGTTGATGTAGAACTACGTAAATCTATGTGGTCACAGGTGCGCAGCTTGCAAGAGACTGGAGTTACTATTATTCTCACGACTCATTATCTCGAGGAAGCTGAGGAGATGGCGGATCGCATTGGTATTATCAACCATGGCAATCTGATCTTGATTGAAGATAAAAAAATCCTAATGGAGAAAATGGGCCGGCGTCAGATGATTTTCGTGCTGCGCGAAACACTTATGAGCATCCCGACTGGTTTGGCTGGATATCCTTTGACACTGGTTTCAGATGACACTGGAGGCAAGCTAATTTTGACTTATGATGCTGAGACCGACAACGATATCTCGGCTGTATTAGACAATCTTAAATCCAATGGAATTCGTCCAAAAGATATATATAGTCGCCAGAGTAGTTTGGAAGAAATTTTTATTGAGATTTTGGAGTTATGATGAATATTCTTGGTATTCGTGCAATTTATGTCTTTGAAATGGCACGAACCTTACGTACTCTGGGTAAAAGTATTGTAGCACCAGTTATCTCGACGATACTGTACTTTATCGTGTTCGGCAGTGCCATCGGCTCGCGCATACAAGCCATTGACGGCGTGCCCTATGGTGCATTCATTGTTCCAGGACTGATAATGCTTACGGTGCTTGGGGAAAGCGTATTAAATGCAAGTTTCGGCATTTATTTTCCACGTTTCACTGGAACTATTTATGAAATTCTTTCTGCACCCATGTCCTTTGGAGAAATTTTGTTAGGATACGCAGGAGCAGCAGCCACAAAATCAGTCAGCATCGGTGTAATTATTTTATCGACTGCTTGGTTTTTTGTGCCATTACAAATTGATCATCCGTTTTGGATGGTATTTTTTCTGATTATCACCAGTGTAACTTTTAGTTTGATGGGTTTCATCATCGGCATCTGGGCCGATGGCTTTGAAAAATTGCATATGATTTCAATGCTCATTATCACACCGTTAACTTTTCTCGGAGGTAGTTTTTATTCAATCAATATGCTACCGCACTTCTGGCACAGGGCTTCACTGTTTAACCCGGTGGTATATCTTGTGAGCGGTTTTCGTTGGAGCTTTTATAGCCAAAGTGATGTCAGCCTGTCAACCAGCGCGCTTATGATTGCTACATTCATCATTCTATTTCTGGGTATAATCTACTGGATTTTTAGAACAGGCTATGGTTTGAAAAAATAATTTTGCAAAAGTCCCCACGTCCTAAGTGATCCACACAAAAATTGAACACATGTCCTTATCGTATATTTTTTGTTTGATTTCAATGAAGTAATTATTTCAACCGGGCTGGAGTCTGTTTGCTTGCTGATAAGCTGGACTAGTTGCCAGCAATTCGTCCAAATTATCTATAGAGTTAGCTATTAAACCTAAGCGCCCATCTCTTACCGCACGTAGTTCATCCTGGGTCCAATAGCCAACCGGATTACCATTGAGTCTTTCAATTAACTTGTTTGCTGCATTAACTTTGGTTTCTCGAGACTTAATGTTTAGATAATCAGTGCTTTCCTCAAGAAGCCCCATATTTTTAGCAATAGAGCTGATACAATCACTAACCCAAAAAGACAAGGTTTTAAGATATAGAAAATCCCAATGAAATCCCCATTCGTCTTTTCTTTGTTTTACATAATCGCTTAATTGGTTTTCTATATTATTAGTTTGACCTTGAACTTGATCTTGAGCTCTAAGCAGAGGAGATTCTTCATTATCAGCCTGATTTGAGTCTGTTACTGGTATACCGTTAATACGATTTAATAAGCTGTCTAATTCACTAGTATAACGCCGTAAATGTAATGTCACCGGATTGACTCCCATGAATGTTTGGGCTCTTTGAACGAGTGTTGGACTGTCACCAGTTGTCCTACTCCGTAGGACGTCGATAATCTGATCACGATTAAATGTAGAATTCGCCTCTAACGTAGTTATGATCTGATCAATAACCCGAGTGACATCGGTTTCACCGTGGTTTACAAGTATAAGCGTCTTTTTCTTTTCTTTTAAAAAATTTAATGTGATAGCTATATCTGCACTAATTTTGGTGAGTGGACCATCTTTCGTAAATGTGTTGTATGGCGCCCTCATGTCGTCCAGATCCGTGACTAAATTAACGATTATTGCTTTTGTCCGATCAAAATTTCTGAATGTATTATCTAGCTTCTTGTCTTGATCTGTTTTACGCACACTACTGCGCTTAGTGTTTAAGTATTGATGGTACTCTTTGCTTTCTTGGGTTCCATAAAAATATCCATTGACTTGACCTATGGTTCCTCCAGTTATTGTTCCTGGAGCTGTTGTGACCTCGACCCCACCGCCAATCAGTTTGCCATCAGGGTGTGCTACTGCATGAATGTGTATATGTTTAAATCCATTCTTAACCATTTCACTTGCAAATTGCTGGGCTAATGATGGGGCGCCCATGCCTGCTTCACACGAAATCAGAAAAATATCGGTAATATTTTCTGGTTGAGAAAACATTGCTCGGAAATCTTTGGCTAGTTCTTTAGGGGATTTATCTCCGATTGTTGATGGTGGTCTTCCTGTATCAGTATGAGCTAGCAATATTAGCTCATTTGGTGCAGTAGTTTTCTTGCCATTTTTGAAAAGTCCTGATTTTGGTTGCAGAAATTGTTGGATATTACTATTACTTGCTTTAGCCATGGCCTGGGCTGATATTGCCTCTTCACTTCGGCTTGGATCCTTGTCTTCAGTAATATAATAAATAGGGATAGCCATTATATTTGTCCATATGATATCTTTATGTGTTAATTATAGACGAAAAAAAATTATTGGATTTTAATTTTTTTGTTTGCGAATTGCATCATAAAGAATGTTACTGAAAAGAGAAAAATTCCAGGTCGTTGCATTATAGATTGATCAAATTATAAGTCGACAGCCGTGCTCTTATGTTGTATTGCTCCTGATTTTTCTAAAATACTATGTGATAATTCTATGTGTTTCATGTTGTCCTTGACCTATACGTTCTTGAGAAAAACATATTTGATCATGAGGTATAATGAAACACAACTTTTTTTATGCTTGTTTTTTTACACACAAAACCCCTTATTGTATCTTACACTTACCTACATTAACCATTTTAAACCGAAGTATAAGCCTTGAAGACCAAAGCTACCGCTTACTACATCACCTCCAGTTCTATGTTTGCTCAGCAAATGCCTGTAATCGATCCATAGCTTGGTTTAATGTTTCTTGACTTGCAGCAAATGAAATTCTAATCGAGCCCTCAGTTCCAAATGCTGATCCAGGAACCAATGCTACACCCGCGTCTTGTAATAATTTCTCTGAAAACTCCAGATCATTGGCAAATCCACGCCGCTCAATGATTGCTTGTACATTAGGAAATACGTAAAAAGTTCCATCGGCAGGAATTACCTCAATTCCATCAATTGCACGTAATCGTTGCACTACATAATTATGACGATCATGAAAAGCCGCGGACATAGTTCGAATACTATCGTAGCCTCCATTTAGAGCCGCTACAGCAGCTTTTTGTGCAATCGAGCATGGATTGGAAGTAGATTGAGATTGAATTGTTTTCATTGAGTTAATTAATGCATTAGGCCCACCGGCATAACCAATCCGCCAGCCAGTCATAGCATATGCTTTGGATACTCCATTCAACACAATAGTGCGGTCGTATAACTCAGGACATACATTTAAGATATTTACAAATGAACCTGACCATAAGATATGTTCATACATATCATCGGTTGCCACTAATACATGTGGATGTCTTAATAAAACATCGGCTAAAGAACGTAATTCATCTGCTGTATATGCTACCCCAGAAGGGTTAGATGGACTATTAATAAAGATTAATTTGGTTTTTAATGTTATCGCACGCTCTAATTGTTCCGCTGTAATTTTATAGCTTTGTGCAGGAGTGCTCGAAATAATAACCGGGATACCGTCGGCTAATAACACCATGTCTGGATATGATACCCAATAAGGCGCAAGGATCACGACTTCATCGCCTGGATTTAATAATGCTTGGCATAAGTTGTAACAACTTTGTTTGCCGCCAACCGAAACCAATATTTGATTTAATGCATAATCTAAACCATTATCACGCTTAAACTTAGCTTGAATCGCCAGCTTCAAGTCAGGAATACCATCAACTGCAGTATATTTTGTAAATCCAGCATTGATCGCCGCAATGGCCGCATCTTTAATATATTGAGGCGTATCAAAATCAGGTTCTCCAGCACCTAAATTAATGATGTCTTTACCTGCCGCACGTAACTTTGCTGCATTTTCTGCCACAACTAGTGTCGGCGATGCTTTGACTTGCTTGACTCGTTCAGATACGCGAATAATCATCGATTAGACTCCTGCATGTTTTTATCTTAAAAACCAAAGGTATTCTGGGTTGATTGAGCCCTTATTGTCTTGAAATACTGGCTCGATGTCAAAATTCTGGGGGATTTTTTCTGGCCTATTAAGACTCTCCAAAACTCATCTTTATATTATTTGCCGCAAATGTTTCTTCTATTTCAAAGATTAATGCACTGATAATTAATTTTTTTTTCTCTATATTGATAATCACAACAGATAAGTCTAGGCCATGGTAATTAAATAAAACTTGTGGCGACTCTACCCCTAAGAGTTTGATGTTATTATTTTTTTCGCCGATGCTCAATAATAATTCACGGGCTAAATGGGCATCGGATAAGTCATCCAATATTACATGTAACGTTATACGAGATAATTTATTAGCCTTATAGGTTAAGTTAACAACGGCAGTTTTGGTAAATACAGCGTTAGGAATGAAGATATCTGATTTTTTCGAGGTGATCAAGTGCGTGGACAGGGCACCTATATTGATAACTATGCCGTCAGCAACTAGTTCGCGGTAACTGCCGACTATTATGTGGTCACCGGTAGCAAACGGTTTGTTGACTAATAATAACCACCCACTAATTAAGTCAGTGGCGAAACTCTGAAATCCAAAGCCAATGCCGAATGACAAAGCTCCGGCTATGACAACAAATGATCTAAGATTTACATGATTAATATCTAAAAAGATTAAGAGTCCACAGGCAAGAAATACAAAACTTAAAACAGATATAACTTTTTTTTGTGTATTTGGCGAATCAAAAGACATTCTCTTTAATACTACAAAAGATATAAAGATCCGGCCGAAAAAAATCCATAGAGAAAAAATGCACATAGATCTTAAGACTGATAATGGATAAACTATAATTCCCAGAAGATTATACCCATCATTGCTGTAGACAAATAAATCTCGCAGCATAAATCTTACAGATAATAGATGCCATATATAAATAAGAGCAATCACTGAAACTGCGATTAGCGTTATATATAGAACTAACATTAAAATATATAGCTCGACCAGCTTATGTTCTGACTTCACCCCAATAATAGCTCGTAAGCGTATAGAAAGCGTTTGATTTGGTTCACTCAGATTGATATAAAGATCATGTAAAAACTTAAAAGTATCAACCAGCAAACTAATGATTATCCATGAGGCCACAAGATTTAAAATTAGCATTATAGCAATCACATGATAGCCACAAAAACCTAAAAAGATGAGAGTAATATAACCACCTATCATTGTATTCTTTAGCTGTCTGCTCCAATGTATGGTTGATTCAACAACAAAAATAATCCATAAAATCCTTAGCAAGATTGCATTGATTACCACCGGGGCAAAACTTCCAATTAACCAAATAACTTGTAGATTACTCCGCACTATTTCCAAAAAAAATTTAAGCAGAGTAAAGCTCAATAATGTAACAATTAGCACGCAAAGATACTTATATATTTGTTGCGCCTTGGCGGCTGAAAAGGCCAAAGCATCACGCATCAGTATGATGGCCGATAGTTTGGCTATAATTACTACATATACAACACTATAAACAAACGGACTATTAAAAAGCACATGAGGAGCATGGTCAAATGACATTTGCCGAGAAATATTTACCATCAATACCGCAGATATGGGCAGCAAAATTGTTGCGCAAACATTGTAATAGTACATAACGTTAGTTATATATATTTTTTCTAAATAGATTTGCAACAGCGCGGTTATAAAACATAGAGCCATAATACTGACGCATAAATAAGACAAAATTGTCAATACGCTTGGAGTACCTAGTGGGTTCACAAACATATAACGTAACATGATATAAAATAAACACACAGGAATGACTATAAACACTAATTGCTGAGTTAATCCGTACCATGGTTTGAATCTAATTGGAACAGTCTTCAGCCACACCGATCGCATGCCGGGCACCAAGTACGCTAGTGCAGCAACTAGCAACCATACAAGCAAGTACCACAAACAGACTTTCCTTTGAAAATTATTCAGCTCCGACAAACCACTATGTTCATAAAAGATGTTAGCACTAATCATGCTAACACTATGTTTGATTACCGGCAGTTGTATTTTCCATACGGGCAAAACTCGATCAAAAAGATTAGTCTTGGGCATGGCGCGAATTATTTTCTGGGCAGCTTTCTGTTGTATTCTTAATGATTGACTGAATAAACTACAATCTAATATACGCTGTTTATATTCATTTATGGTACCTAGTAATAAATGATAACTATAAGTATTATTAGACACATTTGAATCAGGCTGTGTATTTACAAGAAGTGAATTTAAACTTTTCAAAGAATCTTGTGCTTCAGCCACACACTGATTTGATTTTTCAACTAATGTCTCTAATTGTTCTGTGCTCTGGTATAGTTTTTGAGGTGTTGGAGCAGATTGGATTACTTGTGTGATTTGTTCTAAATGCTGATTTAAATGTTGAAAATAGGTGTCTGTGGTATCAGAGTATAGGCATGTAGACATCATACATATAGCTACAGATAAAAACCTGGCGACCATACTGTTACAGGTTGACTTTTGTTTGGACACTACAATTATCCTAAATGGATCTAAGTGAACGGTTTATTTAACAGGATACTAGAAATATCTGGATAAGGCCAATGAGAAATCTATAGTTAAATTCTGCTCTTAAATTCATCTCAAATGATCATGGTAGTATAGAATTATTCTCCAAACAAATCATAGTCATCGCTATCTACGACAGTGATCTCCATGCGTTCACCAACCTGTCGCTTTGGATCCGGTGGCAGGTAGACCAGGCCGTCGATTTCAGGTGCATCACTCATACTACGTGCAATTATTTCTTTATCTGACACACTGTCAATTAGTACCTCTTGTCGTGATCCAATTTTAGCTTTCAACTTATTACGGCTAATCTCAGCCTGGCATTGCATAAAACGATGCCAGCGCTCTTCTTTGATATGATCAGGAATTGGATTGGCTAAGTCATTAGCTTTGGCACCGGATACGGGTGAATATTGAAAGCAGCCCACACGATCTAATTGTGCGGTTTTTAAGAAAGCGAGTAATTCATCGAACTCAGCGTCAGTTTCACCGGGGAATCCAACGATAAAAGTTGACCTTAAGGTAATATCCGGGCAAATGTCGCGCCAACGGGTGATGCGTTCCAGGGTGTTTTCGCTGCTTGCGGGGCGCTTCATGGCTTTTAATACCCGCGTGCTGGCATGTTGCAATGGTATGTCAAGATACGGCAAAATAAGTTTGTCGCGCATTAACGGGATAATATCATCCACATGCGGATACGGGTAAACATAATGCAAGCGTACCCAAATATCTAGTTTACCCAATTGCTCACATAAATCATAAAAGCGTGTTTTAATAGTTTGTCTGTCCCATTCTACCGGCAGATATTTAGTATCAATTCCATAGGCACTAGTGTCTTGAGAAATAACCAATAATTCTTGCACGCCTGCATCTTTTAGTTTTAGTGCTTCACTGAGCACTTGCGTGATAGGGTAGCTTTGTAATTTGCCTCGCATGGTCGGGATAATACAAAAAGTACACTTTTGATTACAACCCTCAGAGATTTTCAAGTATGCATAATGCCGTGGGGTAAGTTTTATTCCTTGCGGAGGTATCAGTTGCGTAAACGGATCAGTTGGCGGTGGCAAGTGATCATGCACCGCG
>CANNIJ010000013.1 GCA_947505025.1 Legionellaceae bacterium
AAAAGGGTATACCACAGCGAGACGATGGCATGAGACACTTTTTACGGCTCTTCTGCGCTTCTGTAGGTAGTGGAACCAGCGGTGGATAAAAAGGGGGTTCAGCGATTCGGTTCCTTTGTTTTCTCGATCGGATTGTCGGTCATGCTTTTTTATTTGTCTTGAGTCATCTGCGGTGAATAACTAGAAACAAGCCGGTGAAGCACTTCAGTAACGTGAGACAAAGCCCAAAGAAAGGCGTTGTTTATTTCGAGACGTTACAGTCAGGCATTGAATTACATCACATGTTGCGTAAAAGGCAACACAAACACCCAGACCTCATTACAATTTTTGAACAATTCTATGGGCTCGCAGCATAAGCTCGTCCAGAATAAGTTCGCAGCTCGTTCAAGAAAGCTTTTGCGACAAAACCGTTATTTTTTATGCTATTATATATACAATACTGTGAACCGATATAAGCCTATGGAGGCTTAAATTGTCTGATAAATCAAGATCACTGCCATTGTATGGTTATAATGTCCATCAACCAAAAGAAATAGAAACGATGCTTGCCTGTATTGGCATTTCTTCTATGGATGATTTATTTTTATTTATTCCTAAAAGCCTGCGTCTTGACCGTCCATTAAACTTACCAAAAGCCCTGTCAGAGTATGAGCTGGCACGCAAAATGCAGGTACTGTCTGATAAAAACAATACAGTAAAAACGCATAATAGCTTTCTCGGTGGTGGAGCTTACGAGCATTATATTCCAGCAGTGGTGGATGCAATTATTAGCCGTGGTGAATTTTTAACTTCTTATACTCCTTATCAGCCTGAAATCAGCCAAGGACTGCTTCAGTCTTTATTTGAATATCAAAATACTCTTGCAGCAGTTACGGGGCTTCCAGTAGTAAATGGTTCTGTCTATGATGGAGCGACAGCTTTGGCGGATGCAGCCTGGATGTGTTGTGTGATTTCAGGCAAAAACTCCTCTGCAAATCTATTGATAAGTTCTAGTATTTGGCAAAACCATCGCTCTGTGGTGGATAGTTATATGTTAGGGCGTGGAGTTACTCTCAATAACTTTGGTTTTGACCCTCAAACCGGAAAATTAGATATTGCTGCATTAGATAAAGCCCTGTCGACAGAAAAACCTGCTGGATTTTTATTTCAGTCACCCAATGCGTTTGGTATATTTGAAGATGTAAGAGAAATAGCTGAAGTTTGTACTAAACATAATATAGTTTCAGTTTGTTCTTTTAACCCTCTAACTAGTGGGATTATTACGCCGGCTGGTTTGCTGGGTGTTGATGTTGTTGTGTGTGATGGACAAGTTTTAGGTCTTCCTCTAAGCGCTGGTGGTCCGAGCCTGGGAGTGTTGTCAACACGCAAAGAATATCGCAAATATATCCCCGGGAGACTTATAGGAAAAGTTCGTGATATAAATGGAAATCTGGCTTACGCACTGGTTTATGAGGACAGAGAACAACATATTGCTCGCGAAAAAGCTAACAGTAATATTTGCTCAAATCAAGCATTAAACGCTTTGCGGGCCGTGATCTATCTGACAAGCATTGGAGAAAATGGCTTGTCAAAAATATCGGCACTCAACACTATCAAACCTACCAATGACCTGGCGAAACCTTCTGTTTGGCGCAGCGGCAACGAACAAACCATGCGTAAAAATAGACAGGTCTCGATGGCTAAATTAGAATATTTCTGCGGACGACCCTTCTTGCCTGTATTCTCTGGGATCCAAGACTGAATGGCTTATTCTGTAAACCATACCGTAGTATCGCCGCGTTTTCTTAACGCATCGTTATATTCCGCCCAGTTTTTTACTTTGTCGGTCGCCTTTTTGAATTTGTGGCGACATTTATCGTTATGTTTGTTAGGCATGAGGCAGCCAAGTTAGGAAAATGATAGATCCAATCAACGTTACTTGTGATTTAGATAGCGATTCGCTATGCTGATTTTACCCGTTCGTCTTGATGCATAAATATGACGCCATTCGATTTAAAGTTCCCCAACACGCAAGATCTAAGCCAGTTGACAGTTGTTTTAGATGAAATGTTAGCACGGCATTTGGCGGAAATAGCCAGGTTAGTCAACGTAACCGCAGCTTCAACCTGGCAATCATTAATAATTCCCCTGAATTCGATGGAATATGAATTAGAACAATTTTGGTCGCCAATATCACACTTGCATTCAGTTATGAGCTCGCCCGAGTTGCGTGCTTGTTATGAGCTATGTTTACCAAAATTATCGGCTTACTCATCTGCCATAGGACAAAATGTCGCATTGTATGCTGCCTTAAAAAGCATAGATTGTACAAGTTTGAATTCAGTGCAAAAGAAAATTCTGGAAGATCATCTGCTGGATTTTAAACTGTCTGGAGTTGAGTTACCTAAAACAGATCAAATGCGTTTAGAAGAGATATCAGCAAAATTGTCCGAGTTAAGTAATCAATTTGAAAATAATCTGTTGGATGCAACTGACGCATATGAGCTACATATTACAGATGCTGAAAAACTCTCGGGCTTGCCGGCACATACAGTTGAACATGCGCGTAACTCTGCTGAAAAAAGTGGACGCTCTGGATGGGTTTTTAATCTAGAGTTTCCTTGTTATCTAGCGGTTATGACATATGCCGATGATCGTTGGTTACGTGCAACCATGCATTATGCTTACTCAACTCGTGCCAGTGAAGTTGGCCCGGATGTGGGTAAATTTGATAACAGTCAGGTGATGGATCAGATACTGGCGCTGCGCCATGAAAATGCGCTGTTGTTAGGTTTTCCTAATTATGCTGCATTGTCATTAGCTACGAAGATGGCTGATTCTACAGAACATGTAAATGATTTTTTAAATGATTTAAGTCATCGTGCTCATGCGCAAGCAGATCAAGAATTTGCTGAGTTAAAAACTTATGCGCGCACACATAAAATATTAGAAGAGATCGAGCCGTGGGATTTAGCCTATGTGTCTGAAAAACAGAAGCAAGATTGTTACTCATACGATGAAGAAAAACTGCGGGCCTACTTTCCTTTACCGCAAGTAATGCAAGGATTGTTTATTATCCTGGGCAAGCTTTATGGTATGCATGCTGAAGCCGTACCAGGAGTTAAAACCTGGCATCCAGATGTGTGTTGTTATAGAATTATGGACGAAAAAAATAATACACGTGGTTATGTTTATTTAGATTTATTTTCCCGGGAGAATAAACGTGGTGGCGCATGGATGGATGATTTTCAAAGAAGATTTCGTTCTGATACCGGAGTGATTATCGATCCAATCGCTACTATAACGTGTAATTTTACCAATCCAATTCCTGGACGTCCGGCGACTTTGTCGCACGATGAGGTTTTGACCTTGTTTCATGAGTTTGGACATGCTTTGCATCATGTATTGACTCAAGTTGAAGAGTGGAGCGCTTCAGGGATCCATGGTGTGGAATGGGATGCAGTTGAACTCCCCAGCCAGTTTTTTGAAAATTGGTGCTGGGATCAACAAGCTTTAGTTTATTTGACGGCTAATGTAGAAACTGGTGATACGTTGCCGGATGATTTGTTTAAGTCTTTATGGGCAGCAAAAAACTTTCAGTCAGCAATGAGTTTGATGCGGCATCTGACATTTGCTCAGTTTGATTTTAAACTGCATCAGTCTGATCCAAGGCTACACAAGGATTTTCTTGCAGAAACTTTGCAATCGGTGCTAGCTGAAACAGCCGTAGTTCCATTCGCACCATACCATCGATTTCCTCATGGATTTAGTCACATCTTTGCGGGTGGTTATGCCGCAGGTTATTATAGTTATCTCTGGGCGGATGTATTGGCGAGTGATGCATTCAGTCGGTTTCAGGCAGAGGGGATATTTAATCAACGCGCTGGACAAGATTTTTTACATGAGATTTTAGAGGTTGGCGGATCCTGTAAAGCATTGCAAGCATATATTAATTTTAGAAAACGCGCGCCGACTATTGACGCATTACTATTACAATATGGGATTCAATAAAATGAAACAATCAACAATATATGATATACCTCTAGTGAATATCGCGGGAGAAGCAACAACTTTAGCACCATATGCGGGCCAGGTTTTATTGGTAGTGAATGTGGCAAGTAAATGTGGATTTACACCGCAATATGCAAAACTCGAGGCTTTACAACAAGCGAACCAAGCCCGTGGAGTGACTGTTTTAGGCTTTCCCAGTAATCAATTTTTAAATCAAGAGCCAGGTAGTAATGCTGAAATCAATTCTTTTGCTCATGATTGTTATAATGTGACATTTCCGATGTTTGACAAGGTCATGGTTAACGGGCCAGAGCGTGCTCCGGTGTATCAATACATTGCGGAACATATAGAACATAAACCTTGGAAGTTAATTCCATGGAATTTCACTAAGATCTTAATCGATCAAACTGGCCGCGTTCGTCAACGTTATTTGCCCACGACATCGTTTAAAACGATTCAAAAGGCAATTGATCGCTTGCTAACGTCTGCCGCATGAATCCTGAGTAATGCTCGTTGTTACTCTGGAGTTTTTTGTATGTTGTTTGAACCAACTTTGTAATATTTTGGCGGAGGGATTCATACACCAATGCAAAGGTAGATTTAGGATTTTTATATTGGGCAAGGATCAGTCGTAATTGATTTAATGGTGATAGAAAAAATTCAGGGTCAAGACTTGACCAGATTTTAACTTGACGATGAGGATTATATTTGTACGGCATCTGATCTCGTAGCTAAAAAAATTCTGAGTATACACGATGCATATCGGTTGTCTTGGGGCGCACAGCATGCCATAACAAAAAAGACTCGGCTGCCTGTTCAATTAACATCCCTAGTCCATTGACCGTGGCACAGCCAGATTTACTGGCATATGTTAGAAAACTGCTTGTTGTTTGATAATTAAGGTCATAGCACAATGGTTTTTGCTTGAAAATCCGTTCAGGAAGGATTCGCTCCAGAAATGTTGCTGAAGTTGCATTCACTATTAGTGTGTAGTTATCTTGCAATAGATCATATTTTATCACTGGTATATTATAATTTGATATGATTTTAGGTGTACGGTTTGCGATAGTTATGCTAGGTGGCTCAGTGCTCTTTAATGCCCCCAATATACCATGGGTTGCGCCACCAGCCCCTAATATTAGTATATGCTGATCTTTGATCTTGCAGCATTGTTTAAGATCTGCAACTAATCCCACACCATCAGTATTATCTGCATGTATTCTGCCTTGTTCCCACACCAAAGTGTTTGCCGCTTGCGCTTGATGGCAGCGAACACTGGCAGAATCATGCATCGCATAGGCACGCATTTTATATGGATGAGTAATATTTAGTCCGTGACCGCCGTTTGTGAAGAAGTCCATAACTTGCCGTTCAAATTCAGAATCAGGCACTGAAATAGCACTATAACTCAGATTACAGCCAGTTTGCTCTGCAAACCACCGATGGATTTTGGGTGAGCTGCTCAGTTGTACGCTGCACCCTATAACTGCATATGAAGGTATCATATGCGATACTTTACGTGGCAAGATTGAATATTGCAATCTTTAAATATGCATCGTATGATTGTAGGATCTTTGGTCAAAAAACAATAGTTGGGTCAAATGGCTAGTAATTCCTTTGGACATATTTTTCGTATTACTACATGGGGTGAATCCCATGGACCGGCAATTGGCGTGGTGATTGATGGTTGTCCTGCAGGGGTTTATATAACAGAAGATTTGTTAAATCAGTCTTTAGCACTACGATCACCAGGGCGTAATGAGTACACAACTACAAGAAAAGAAGCAGATCTAGCCAAGATTTATTCTGGCGTCTATCAGGATACAACTACAGGGGCACCGATATCAATTATTATTCTGAATCAAGATGCTGATCCTAAAGCCTATGATTCCATTAAAGATATATTGCGTCCTGGGCATGCTAATTTTACGTATACTACAAAATACGGTGTATATGATCATCGTGGTGCAGGGCGTGCTTCAGCCAGAGAAACTGCGTGTCGTGTTGCAGCAGGCGCAGTTGCTAAACAAATTTTAGCTAATTTTTCTATACAAACGGCTGCTTACATTAGCTCTGTAGGTGCGGTAAATGCAAATATATCAATAACCGATGTGCCCATACTCAATCAAGCAACTTATAGCAGTCCAGTTTTTTGTCCGGATCTGGATGCATCCAATAAGATCATGGAAGTGATTTCTTTGGCTCAAAGTGCAGGGGATTCGGTTGGCGGTATCGTTGAATTTTTAGCTACTGGTTTGCCGTGTGGTTTAGGTGATCCTGTATACGAGAAATTAACCGCTAATTTAGCCAAAGCCATGTTAAGTTTGCCGGCGAGCAAAGGATTTGAGGTGGGCGAGGGGTTTAAGTCTGCGCAAATGTCCGGCTCAGAACATAACGATAATTTTGTTAAGGAAAATGCGCGGATTAAAACTATGACTAATCACGCAGGAGGCACATTGGGAGGGATCTCAACTGGCATGCCGCTACTAGGGCGGGTGGGCTTTAAACCGACATCAAGCATTAAAAAACCACAATCATCAGTTACTGTAACTGGTGAATCGGTTACTTTTGAATTATCAGCAAATGCACGTCATGATCCATGTGTTGCTTTGCGTGCTGTGCCGGTTGTTGATGCTATGTGTGCATTAGTCTTAGTTGATGCGTTGCTGATGCATCGATCGTCAATTATATAGCCATGAAGATATTACAGATAAATTGTTCCTCAAGTTATCCTGTCTACATAGGCCAGATGATTTTAACGTTGACGGAATTCCATAAACAGGTAGGCACTTTTAATTCAAGAGTTGCTTTGATTACAGACTCGAATTTAACCGCCACATTGGGTGCCAAAATCCAGCATGATTTACAACAGCATGGATTATTAGTTGAAAAGTTTGATTTTCCTGCGGGCGAAGAATATAAAACACGCGCGACAAAACAAGTTTTAGAGGATGCATTACTGGCAAAGAAATACGGTCGAGACACGTGTATCATTGCATTGGGCGGCGGAGTGGTAACAGATTTAGTCGGATTTCTAGCGGCGACATATGCGCGAGGAGTCCCGGTGATTTATGTGCCTACCACTTTGATGGGGATGGTTGATGCAAGTATTGGCGGTAAAACCGGTGTAAATACTCCAGCTGGGAAAAATTTAATTGGCACGATTACTCAACCGCACGCTGTATTTATTGATACCACGCTGTTAAGCACTTTAATGGATCATGAGTTTGTGCAAGGAATTGTAGAAATGATCAAGCATGGCATGATAGCCGACCATGCGTTTTTTAATTTATTGGCCAACAATATTGAGGCGTTAAAACAACGTGATGCAAGTTTTTTGGCTGAGATTATTTACATCAGTTGTAAGATCAAAAAAAATATCATAGAACAAGATGAACAGGAAAGTGGTCTGCGTCATGTATTGAATTTTGGGCATACAATCGGACATGCAATTGAGGTTTTGGAAAATTATCATATAGCGCATGGTCAGGCTGTGGCAATTGGAATGTTAGTCGAGGGTTATTTATCAGTTTTATCCGGATGGCTTGACCCTCAAGTCGTCATAGCATTGCAAGATATGTTCATCGCATTAGATATAACATTAACCACGGTTGCGTTTAGAAATATTGATGTTTTTCGTCAAACTCTGATACTTGATAAAAAATCGAAGAGCCATATTCCACATTTCGTCCTGCTCGATCGTGTGGGGCAAGTACACCGAGCCGGACCAACATATACTGCGTGTGTAGACGATGATTTGCTTGTTCAAGCACTGCATTGGGCTGCCAGCATATTGCACGCATAACACCATTAGCGATGTGCAATTGCCAGGCCTTTCAGTACTGTCAGCGCAGTGTACAACTGATAGTCTTTCTGTGCCAGATTACTGCCATTAGTTTTTACGCTACTTTCGTCACTCGCTGTGGTCGCGTTATTAATATGGCCGCTGAGAGTAGCCTCAGAAAAACTAGCCAATAAACTTGGATCTCCTGCCGCTTTGACACTCATTTCTTCGACGACTATATCCGGCGTTATGCCTTGTGCCTGAATTGATGAACCAGATGGAGTATAATAAAGTGCCGTAGTTAATTTTATACCGCGCTTATCATCCAACGGTAGTACTGTTTGCACGCTGCCTTTACCAAAACTGCGTGTCCCGACAATAATGGCACGATGATTGTCTTTGAGCGCTCCTGCAACTATTTCACTTGCACTCGCGGATCCACTATTAATTAATACTACCATTGGGGCATTTCGTAACAAATCACTCGCCGTAGCTTTAGCTGTAAAGTTAGAGCCAGAGACTCGGCCCTTAGTACTCACAATTATCGGTGCTTGACCGTCTTTAATTTTATCAAGAAAAGATCCACTAACCTGTATCGCACTGTCCAATAATCCACCTGGATTGTTACGTAAATCCAGAATTAATCCCTGTAACGGGGTATTTGACTGTGTAGTTAATTTACTAATTGCTTGCTGCATATCAGTTGCGGTTAGAGACTGGAATTGTGTTAGACGTATATAACCATAGTGTTGATCGTATAAAGCACTTTGTACACTTTTGACGTCAATTTTTTCACGCATCACGGTTAGGAAGATTGGTTTATCCACACCTTTACGAATAATGGTTAAGTTCATTGAACTACCTGGTGTTCCGCGCATTAAGACTACAGCATCTTTTAATTCTAGACCTTGAACTGCTTTTGTATCTAATTTTACGATGTAATCTCCAGGTTTGATTCCAGCTTTAAAAGCCGGGGTGCCAAACAGTGGAGAAATTACTTTAATAGCTCCTTCTTCCATAGTTACCTCGATGCCCAGGCCACCAAAATTACCCGAAGTTGCAGTTTGTAACTCTGTGAAATCGGCTTCATCGAGATAGCTCGAGTGTGGATCTAAAGAACTAAGCATGCCTTGAATTGCATGGTCAAAGAGCTTGCTATCATTTGTTGTGGTTACATAATACTGTTTAATCAAACTCAAAGCATAAGAAAATCGTTGCACATCATCCATTAGATGTTGTTGCGTGATTTCATCCGTGGTTTTAGTGGTTTCTAGTGGCTGAGAGTATATAGGTAAGACAGTTATGAGAGACATAATACTTATAAGACTGATTTTCTTGAACATGATCAAACACTCCTTGTCTCCCACCATGGCTCTGGTGAAATGGCGATCCCGTGATGTCTTAGTTCGAAGTATAGACCGTTTTTTTGAATAGCGCCGCTGTGTCCTACAAGTGCGATCTTTTCTTTTTCATGTACGATATCGCCCTTATGTTTGAGTAGGGATTGATTGTTTGCATACAGACTCATAAAACCCCAACCATGGTCAATAATAACCAAATAACCATACCCGTTTAACCAATCAGCAAACACTATTTTGCCTGGATATATAGCGTTTACTTGGGTGCCCTCGGGTGCAAAAAATACAACACCTTGGTGCGATTTTTCTGTTTTGGCATTTTCAATTTGGAGTGGTTGGGTTAATTTATTTCTCATGCTTGTTAATGGAGTATGAGTCTGTAAAACACTGTTTTTTGCCAGAGATCCTAGTAAAGTAGACAGAATGCGTTGGTTTTTTTTATAGGTTTTTAGTGTTTCTTCTGTGTTTTTGATGCTCAAATTAAGTGCTGATAGTTGTATCTTATGTATAGTTTGATGTTGAGTTAATAACTGTTTACGTTTCATCCATTGTGTCTGTGCTGTTTTTTGTGACACTAGTTCTTGTTGTAATTGAGTTTGTTGTTGGTTCAAGGTTGATTTGGTCAAATAGACATTATGCATCAATTGATGTGTGGCGTCGAATAAGTATTGTTTATATATTGACTGACTACGTAATACATGTGCATTTTCTGGGTGTAATAACCAGTTTATTGGTGTAGTTGGAGTAATTCTTTGCCATGCACGTATATTCTGTGCCAAGTGTTTTTGATATTGATTGAGTTTGATGTTGAGCCATTTGATTTGGCCAGTTAAAGCTGCAATCGTTTTATCTTTTTCAGTAAAAATCTTTTCTAGACGCTGTAATTCTTGGTCTGTTTCTGCTTGTTGTGTTTCGGTTGCTTGTAGTTGTTTAGTTAATTGTTCACGCGCTTGATTACCCGCTCGTAATTGAGTTTGTAATTGGCTTATTTTAGTGTTGATTTTTTGTAGATTAGTTTTAACTTGGGCGGTGTTATCAGCATGCGCACATAAAATATAGACTAATAATCCACAAGACCATAATCCCGCGTATGATCTGTTCATATTCGCTCCATGAGACATTTGCCAGTCATTTCTTTAGGTGGCTGTATGCCCAAAAGAGTGAGTAAAGTTGGTGCAATGTCGCTTAAATTACCAATATCCTGTATTACATGTAGATCGTTGCCAACATACAGAAAAGGAACTGGCTCTAACGTGTGAGCTGTATGAGGTTGTTGTGTTTGAGGATCAAACATCGACTCAGCATTTCCATGATCAGCGGTAATAAATAAATATCCTTGATTTTTTTCTAGCGCTTGCCAAACATCATACATTGATTGATCTAGTGTCTCTATTGCCGCGATAGTTGCAGCAAAATTACCGGTGTGACCCAGCATGTCTGCGTTTGCATAATTACAAATGATTACATCATAGGTATGCTGATTGATCATTTCAATTAATCTACTAGTGAGTTCTTTAGCACTCATTTCTGGTGCTAGATCATATGTAGCTACTTTGGGTGATGGTATCAGCAGTCGATCTTCATGTGGAAAAACTTCCTCATTACCGCCATTAAAAAAAAATGTAACATGCGCGTATTTTTCTGTTTCAGCCAAGCGCAGCTGGCGTAAGCCATTTTGAGCAATTACTTCGCCGAAGGTATTCTGTAATTCTTGCTGTGGAAAGACACAAGTAGTTGCAAGTGATTTAGCATAAGATGTCATACTAATAAATTCGTTAAGTTTTCGTGTGTCATGTCTCTTAAAGCCTGTAAAATCTTCTTGGATCAAAGCAGCAGTTAGCTGTCGCACACGATCGGCGCGAAAATTAAAGCAAAACAGAATATCCCCGTCCTCGATTGCGTGTGCGGATCCAATTTGTGTGGGCGGCACAAACTCATCATAGATGCCGTCCATATAGTATTTATTTAGTGCATCAATGGCATTTAGTGCATGATGATTAGATTTTCCGGAGATTATCAGTTGATATACGGCTGCAGTACGATCCCAACGCTGATCTCGATCCATAGCATAATAGCGTCCACTTATAGAACAAATACGGGCTACAGGCGTGTGTTTTAGGTAATTTTGCAAGCGATCTAAGCTAGAGATTGCACTTTGTGGGGGCGTATCACGCCCATCTAGAAATAGATGCAAATAAACTTCTGTAAATTTTTGGTCGGCACACATGTCTAAAAATGCAAACAAATGATCTTCATGACTATGCACACCCCCAGGTGACAATAATCCCATTACATGTATGGCCTTAGAGGTGTGCTTGAGCTTATTTAATGCTTGAATTAATACTGTGTTTTGTGCAAATTTATGCTTTTGAATATCCAGCTGAATCCTTGTGAGATCTTGATTGATCACTCGACCCGCACCAATATGCATGTGTCCCACTTCAGAATTACCCATTTGTCCAGCAGGTAAACCTACAGCGGATCCAGATGCAGCTAGCAGAGCATGTGGATAATCATGCCACCATGTGTCCCAATGTGGCGTGTTTGCTTGTGCGATGGCATTATGGTCTGAATTTTCACAATAGCCCCAGCCATCCAGAATCATTAAAACCACTGGACCAGTTTTGTGCATTAATTTCTCTTAATCTTTTGTGTTAAAGAGGTTAGACTATAGGCCATTTTTGCAAATGGAAGAAGTGGGTTGGATCAAAAAAAATCTTCACCAGCAGATGTCGTACCCAGGCATGTAGCGATTGTCATGGATGGAAATGGGCGTTGGGCGGCACGCCAGGGGTTACCACGTACTCATGGGCATCAAGCCGGTGTGTTAGTGTTAAAAAAGATTGTTAAGGCATGTTTAGTGCGTGGAGTTTCGGTTTTAAGTGTGTGGGCTTTTGGTCTGGAAAATTGGGGCAGGCCAAAGGATGAAGTCAATTTCTTGATGCAATTATTTTTAGAGTCGCTGGAAAAAGAAAGCGGTGCACTTCATGAGGCCGGAGTTTGTTTACAGTTTACCGGCGAACGCTTGCACTTGTCTTCTACATTGTGCGCTCAAATGGATAGCGTGCAAGAGATTACCGCAATAAATGACAAACTTACATTAAATATAGTATTTAATTACAGTGGAAAATGGGATATTGTGCAGGCAGTAAAAGTGTTGGCAAAAAATGTTCTGGAAGGTCGATGTGCTCTAAATGAGATTAGTGAAGATTCCTTTGAGGCTTTATTAGCAACTCATGGGTTACCAGATCCTGATTTGTTTATACGTACCAGTGGTGAGCAGCGGTTAAGTAATTTTTTTCTGTGGTCTTTGGCCTACTCTGAAATTTACTTTTCAAGCGTTTGCTGGCCGGATTTCAATGCACATGAATTTGATCAGGCGCTTTCTTGGTTTGCTTCACGCGAGCGTCGTTTTGGCAAAACATCACAGCAATTGCTAGAGGAAGATAATGTTTAAACAGCGATTAATTACAGCGTTGGTATTGATACCAGCAGTGTTTGGATTATTGTTTTTTGCAAGTCCGTTGATTCTTTTTGTAGTTACGCTATTGTTTTTAGTTGTGTTGGGACTAGAATGGCAGCGGTTGGTCCCATTCCCACGTGATGATCGATACGCAAGACGCTATCGCAACTTGTGGTTAGGAATATTACTCGGTTTGATTTGGCCGGCTGGCAGATGGTTGCGACTTGGACTTGAACTGGATTTACTCCTGTGGGCAGGAATTTTATTGGCGGTGTTATTTTATCCACGATCACAGAAGGTTTGGGGCTATCCATTAGTGGTTGCTGTATCTGGCTGGGTATTACTTCCAGTTTTTGCATGTTGTATGATGGCATTATATCTAATGCCGCAAGGTAAGGCCTTGATTGTTTATGTGCTGGTGTTGGTTTGGTCTACAGACATCGGAGCTTATTTGGCGGGTAAAATGTATGGCCAACACAAGTTGATGGTTCAGGTAAGTCCTGGAAAGACTATAGAAGGCTCTTTAGGTGGGATTGTACTGGCTATGATAGCTGCATGTTTGGGTGCGGTATATTTGGCGCCAGATAATATTTTTCAGTGGCTTTTGGTTAGTTTTGTCACAGTTTTGATGGCTATGCTTGGAGATTTATCAATTAGCATGTTGAAGCGTCGGTGTCAGTTAAAAGACACTGGTGCAATTTTCCCGGGTCATGGTGGCGCTTTAGATCGATTAGATAGTTTGATCGCGGCACTACCTGTTTTTTTTGTGCTTTACGCTATGCATCCTCTGTTAGGATCTTAGATTAGAGTGCTGTTGCACGTACTTGTTGTCCAGGATGCAGTGATATAATGATAAAAATAAGTCAACGTGGGTTTTTAATTCTGTGTGTTTGGGTTTGCTTCGCGTGGTCGTCGCAGTTAATCGCAGCTAATGATTTTATTGTGCGTGACATAAAAGTTACCGGCTTGCAGCGCGTCAGCCTAGGGACTGTTTTAAATTACTTGCCGCTACAAGTTGGCGAAGAAGTAAACTCCAGTTCAACCGCTCCGATCATTCGAGCGCTTTATGATACTGGTTTTTTCCAATCAGTAGTCCTTGAGCGTCAAGGTAATACTTTAATTATCCAAGTAGTGGAGCGTGCTACTATAGGTGAAATTAGCGTGGTTGGTAATCAAGAAATTCCTGACGTGAAGATGAAGGAATTACTTAAAGAGTTGAATTTAACTAAAGGCCGAGTATACCAGCGGGCTTCATTAGAGCGCTTGGTAAAAGAATTAAAGCAGGCATATAATGCTCGAGGAAAATATAATGCACGGATTAGTTCAACGGTTACGCCGTTAACAGAAAATCGTGTTTCGTTGCATGTGACTGTCTCTGAGGGCCGCGTGTCAGCGATTAAAGCAATTAAAATCACCGGAAATAATGCATTCACAACAGATGAATTGTTACACGAGTTTGTTTTAAGCCCAAGTAGTATTTTTACATACTTCACTAAAAAAGATCAGTATTCCAAAGCATCTATGGATGCTTCCTTGGAAGCTTTACGTTCATTTTATTTAGACCGGGGATATTTAAAATTTAAAATAATATCTTCACAAGTATTATTAGCCCCAGATCGCAAAGATGTTTTTATCACGATTAATATAGAAGAAGGTGCTCAATATCATTTTTCTGGCGTGGCTTTAGCAGGAAAAACTATATTGCCGAAAAAAACCATTATGAATTTGGTTTCAGTTCAACGTGGCGAGGTTTTTTCGCGCAAAAAGATTACAGAGACCATCACAGCCATTGGGCTAGCTTTAGGTGATATTGGATTTGGATTTCCAGCGGTTAATGCCGAACCGCTCCTGGATGAAACAGATAAAACTGTGTTTATCACTTTTGTTATAGATCCTGGTCGACACGTATATGTACGTCGTATTCAATTTACAGGTAATACGAAAACTGCAGACTATGTTTTACGGAATGTTATGCAGCAAAAAGAAGGCAGCTTATTATCGCTACATAATATAAAAGAGTCTGAGCGTCGATTACGTTTGTTAAATTATTTAAAAGATATTCAAGTTAAAACCACTCCAGTACCTGGTGCAAATAATCAGGTTGATATGGATGTACATATGGAAGAAGCGCCTAGTGCCGAAGCCACAGCGAGTGCTGGTTATGGAACTACGGGGCCACAGTTTAACGCGGCATTTAATCAATATAACTTTATGGGAACCGGACGCACTGTTGGCCTGGGTTTTAATGCAAGCTTTTGGGGCCAGGATTATTCTATAAACTATTATAATCCTTTTTATACAAAAACAGGTATTGGACGAGGTTTGAATGGCTACTATCAGCGCATAGACCCCAAGCATTTGAATGTTAGCACGTACAATTCCAACCGTTTTGGTGGAGATATTAATTATAATGTTCCATTGGGTGAGTCTAGCAATTTTCAATTTGGTTATGGTTACCAGGGACTAAGGATTCTCTCTGAAGGCGGAGTACAGCAAGTTCATTATTTTATAGATCAGTATGGTCGAGAATTTAATGAGATTCGTTTAACTTCAGGTTGGAGTAGAAATAGTTACGATCAAATGCCTTATCCACAGAGAGGACTCAACCAACAAGGAGGTGTTTTATTCGCCTTCCCCGGCACACCAGGCTCGTTGAATTATTATAAGGCCTCATATCAGGCACGAGTATACTATCCATTGATCAAAGGCTTTATATTTACAGCTTTAGGAAACGTTGGCTATGGTAATGGCTATAAAGGTAATGGACTGCCATTTTTTGAGAACTATTTTGCTGGTGGTATTGCACAACCAGGTCAAGTGCGCGGTTATGAAAGTTATTCATTAGGTCCGTTGGATAATAGTGGCAATGCACTGGGGGCAAATTTACTGATTAATGGTAATGTGGGCTTAGTCTTGCCTTATCCTTTTAGCCGTGAGACTATGAGAACTACTTTATTCTCTGACGCAGGTAACGCGTTTATTTATGGCACACCAGCTTTGTGGCGTGGTTCTCCATCTGGTCCTTTAAGGTATTCTGCAGGTGTATCAATAGATTGGAGATCACCATTTGGCCCGCTGACATTCAGCGTTGCAACACCAGTTAACAAGCAGCCGGTCGATCAAACACAATACTTTCAGTTCTCTGTTTCTTCGGGCTTTTAAAGAATACACATGATCTCGTAAGTGTTTGAGAAACGTGCTAGGATTCATTCGACGATGGTAGGTTACATCAATATTGCGGTTTATTTTGTTTGATCTGGAGTGGAATATGAAAAGATTAGGTGGTTTTTTAGTGGCATTTGTGTTGTCTATGGTGAGTGTGAGCGGTTTGGCAGATGGGACTAAAATTGGCGTGGTTGATTTGCAAAAAATCATGCAAACGTCTACTCAGATGAAAGCCATTCAAGAGAAATTAGAAAAACAATTTAAACCACGTCGAGATGCATTGGTTGCTATGGAAGAAGGGCTAAAAAAAGACATGGAAGTATTTAAACGTGATTCTACTGTTATGAGTCAATCTCAACGTAAAGATTTAGAAAAGAAAATCGTGGGAGTTCAACAGCAGTTTGAGCGCGAAGGTCAGCAGTATCAGCAAGAACTCAGTACTGCGCATAATGAAGC
This sequence comes from Legionellaceae bacterium, assembly GCA_947505025.1. GTDB lineage: Bacteria > Pseudomonadota > Gammaproteobacteria > Legionellales > Legionellaceae > CANNIJ01. The sequence continues at coordinate 16,217 of CANNIJ010000013.1, forward strand.
CATGGAAGAGTTTTATAATAAGATCCGTGCTGCTATAGCAAAGGTTGCTCAAAATGAAAAATATGATTTAGTGTTTCAAAAAGATGCTGCACCATTTAGTGTAGAACAACTGGATGTGACTGCGCGCGTGATGAAAGAAATCAACTAGAGAGCAGTTATGAGTGAATGTGAGCACATTAATATTGCAAAGATTTTGCAATTGTTACCACACCGCTACCCTTTTTTATTGGTAGACCGAGTTATAGATTATAAGGTTTTTGATTACTTAGTAGCCTTAAAAAATGTGACTATGAATGAACCATTCTTTACTGGACATTTTCCAGGCAACCCGATCATGCCTGGGGTGTTGATGTTAGAAGCGCTGGCTCAAGCAAGTGGCGTTTTGTCTAACTTATCGCGTAAAGCAAAAGATGGTTATGAGTTTTTGTATTTTTTTGCCGGCATTGACAATGCTAAATTTAAACAGGTGGTGACTCCTGGGGATCAGTTGCGTTTGGAAGTGAAGTTGCTGGGGCAAAAGCGTGATTTTTGGCGTCTACATGGTGATGTATATGTCGGAGAAACATTAGCTTGTTCTGCTGATTTAATGAGCGCGGCCAAGGAAGTAAAGTGTGATGATAAGTGAACATGCGATAATACATCCTAGTGCCAAGATAGCGCAGGATGTTTCTATCGGTCCAGGTAGTATTATAGGCGCTGATGTTGTCATCGGTGAAGGATCATGGATAGGGCCCCATGTTGTCATTCAAGGACCTACATCGATTGGCCAACATAATAAGATTTTTCAATTTGCATCTATAGGTGATGCCCCTCAAGATAAAACATATAAAGGTGAGCCAACGCGCTTAGAAATTGGCAATCATAATATTATTCGTGAATTTTCCATGATTAGTCGTGGAACAATGAAGGGTGGAGAAGTTACGCGTCTGGGAAATCATAATCTATTAATGGCGTATTCCCACGTTGGTCATGACTGCACTATTGGAGACCATGTGAGCATGGTTAATTACTCCGCCTTATCAGGCCATGTTGTAGTGGATGACTGCGCGATGATCGGTCCCTACGCAGGCATACATCAGTTTTGTCATATAGGAGCCTTTGCATTTGTTGCTCGAGCCACCTATATATCTAAAGATGTTTTGCCCTATATTATGATCGCTGGAGATACCACCTCGGCCTGCGGGATCAATACAGTTGGGTTAAGACGAGGCGGCTTTTCTTCGTCTGCAATAGATTGTTTGCGGCGCGCTTACAAAATCATTTTTCGTCGAGGTTTGACTGTGCAACAAGCAGTTGCTGAGTTAGATTTGATGAGAGATGATTGCCCGGAAGTGGTGCGCATGATAGATGCACTGCAGCAATCAACCCGGGGTATTGTTAGATAATCCTGATCGGAGTAATTCTTTAGATAACCCCGCCGGCAACAACTGCCATCAGTAAAAACCCAACAATTACAAAACTAAAGTAACGCAAGTTACAACAGCGCTTGACCATAACGCAACGCTCAAGACCATGCAATGTACCTAGATATAGAAATGTTCCTGCTGATATTGCCATTAGAACTGGGTCAAGGATTGAATGTGTTTCAACGCCGCGCCCACATGCCCAACCAATATATATGCCTAAAGGTGTCATACTTGCAAATAGAAGAAAAAGCAGCATGGTCTTTGATGTAGACAATGTGCTTTTATTTAACTCCACTGCAATTGCGAAACTTTCTGCCCATTTATGCGTGATAATTGCTAAAAAAAGCATGATAGCAACAGAGTAATCTTGACTCAATCCTAAAGCAGTACCTAGTACAAGCGAGTGAATTGAGAGCATCAAGCATGCTAGTACAGCAAAACCTGGATGTGTTGAATCCTTGTGATGGTATAGTTCATTGCCTAAATGCTCTAACCATAAAAACACCAAAAATACTACTCCGGTAATAAAGCATGCAAATGGATAGTGGTAGCCTTGTTGATTAAACATATTTGACGCTTCAGGCAGCATATGTAACAACCCACCACCGAGGAAGACACCCGTGGCCAAGGTTTCACCCAAAGGAAAATCAGAGTGAGAGTTTTTTTTCAGGCGTTGTTTGAATGGGATCCAGCCGGCCAATAAGATAACGCTTAATATGCTCAGAGCAAAGAATATTTTCAATGAAAAAGTTGCCATAAATTATTTTATCCTTGATGATAACTCGCACACGATCTCAATCGTTGTTTGATGAAACAAGCATCGAATGCGGCTGACTTGCAGAGGCATTTTAGTTAGATCCTCTAAGATACGTTGTTGCAACTCATCACTGGTAGTAGTTCCATGAGCAAAGATTAAGTCAAGCTGAATAGTACCGTCAATGTAATGTATTTGCCAGGATTCTAAGTGACTAAAGGCATTTTTCCACGGATGTAGTAAGGTTTTTTCCAGTTGCAATCTTTCGGTAAGATGCTGCGATGGTGCTGCTGTTTCATCATCTTCAGGATCAACATGCACAGTAACGTCTTTAACATGAGGATTATGTAAAATTAACCCATAATGAACTTTTTGGGCTATATAATGACCTTCAGACACAGAAATAAACGGATCAACCTGAATATGCACATCAACATAAATGTCATTCCCCATGGTACGGGTACGTAGCTGATGTATTTTACGTACTCCTGGGGTTTTTTTGATGTTCTGTACCAGCGATGTACGTGTATCTGGCTGAACACTGGTGTCAATGAGTTCTTGAATACTTGACCACCCGTAACTGATCCCCATTTTAACAATCAATACCGCAATAATGACGGCCGCGATTGGATCCAGTATATGAATACCAATCATGCTGCCGATTAATCCCAAGAGGACTATCAAAGATGCACTGGCATCTGATCTATGATGCCAGGCATTAGCTATAATCAGTGGCGAGTGAATGCGGGTTCCGATTATTCGCGTCCAATGGAATAGACTTTCGTTAATTAGTACAGAGAGTAGTGCTACTGGAACTGCAAGTGTTTTTGGGATTGTGCTTGTGGCATGAATTATTTCATAGATTGAGTCCCATGCGATACCAACACCAGTAATAATCAAGATTATGGCTAATAACAGTGTGGCGGTAGTTTCAATCCTTTGATGGCCATATGGATGCATATCGTCTGCGGCTTGACTGCCATATTTTGAGGCAAATAGTACTAGAGCGTCGGTGATCAGATCGGCAAAAGAGTGTAAACCATCTGCTACTAGCGCATGTGAGTGAAATAGAATACCACTAAATAATTTAATTACACCCAAGAACGCATTCATACAAGCGCCAATCAAGGTAATTTTTTTTGCAAGCAAGTAGCGGGTTTTATTCGGCATAAAAATTCCTGAGTTTTTATCGGTGCGTTTTCGGTGTTTGTGACCACGAGCAGTCTATGATAGCATGTGAAATATAGATATAGTGAAATGAGGTCGGAGTTTTGAAAAAAAAAGAGCGTCATTCAGGGATTTATTTACTACCTAATTTGTTTACCACGGCCAGTTTGTTCGCGGCTTTTTACGCAATAGTTGCCTCGCTTAATGCTCAATACGAAGTTGCCGTAATCGCAATTTTCATAGGCATGATTTCGGATGGCCTGGATGGCCGCATTGCACGAATGACTAACACGCAAACAGATTTTGGTGCGGAATACGACAGTTTATCTGATATGGTGACCTTCGGAGTAGCCCCGGCATTATTGATGTATAGTTGGCAACTCAAGCATTTAGGTAAATTAGGTTGGCTGATTGCATTTGTTTATACTGCCTCTGTGGCCTTGCGTTTAGCCAGGTTTAATACTCAAATTGAAACTGCAGATAAACGTTATTTTCAGGGCTTAAGTTCAACTTTAGGTGCAGCAGTTATTATCTCTTTTGTCTGGTTATGTTCACAGCATCATTGGTCAAAATCATGTTTGTTATATTGTTCTGCAATATTAATGACGATTACTGCGGTCTTGATGGTTAGTAATATTC
>CANNIJ010000014.1 GCA_947505025.1 Legionellaceae bacterium
AGCTGTATATTGAATAGAACCGGCGCAGAATAAAGCTATGTCAGTTGTGCAGCCACCGATATCAACTAAACAAACACCCAATTCTTTTTCATCGTCAGTTAATACCGCATGACTAGAAGCTAGTTGCTCTAAAACTATGTCATTGACTTCCAAGCCGCAGCGACGCACACACTTAGTAATATTTTGTGCTGCACTGACAGATCCAGTCACGATATGCACCCTGGATTCTAAACGAACTCCAGCCATACCTACTGGCTCATGAATATTTCCCTGATGATCAATCATAAATTCTTGTGGCAATATATGTAGGATCTTCTGATCTGCAGGAATCGCAACTGCTTTTGCCGCATCAATCACTCGCTCTACATCCGCCTGAGACACCTCTTTGTCGCGAATAGCGACGATCCCATGCGAGTTTAAACTGCGAATGTGACTGCCGGCAATGCCTGTATATACAGATCGCACTTCGCAACCAGCCATCAATTCTGCTGCCTGCACAGCACGCTGGATTGATTGAACTGTAGCTTCAATATCTACAACCACGCCACGTTTTAAGCCCCGCGATGGATGGCAGCCCATTGCTATCAACTCGATCATGCCTGCTGGATTGACTTCTCCAATCAATGCTACAACCTTTGAAGTTCCGATATCTAATGCAGTTATAATGTTTCTTTCCGATTTTTTTGCCATAATTTTCTCATTTGTCAGGATGCATTATCGGTTCTTTCCATTGCACAGCCATTCCTCGCGCATAACGTAAATCAACGCTGGCTAATTGCTCAATCTTTGGTGAGAAGATTACAGGGTATGCATGACAAAATCGTCCAGCACGCTGCTCAATATCTCGTTTGCCCAAATGCAATTGTACACCATTTTTCAACAAAAGATCGCACGCTTGATTCTCATGTAACTGTAAGAAATCAACGCTTAAACCACATTCGGCAAAAACTGGCTTTAAATGTTCATATAAACCTAATGCCGTCATTTTTTGTGCAGGAGCACCTGATAATCTAACCAAAGATGGCTCTTGTGGATTATCCGATACAGGCAATTCATCACCAGCCGCGGTGATCCAAATATCATTCCACTTTGCCACCTGCCGTTTTTCCAGGAGCGTTATCTGCAGTATGTCCGGCCAAACTCGCTCAATGGACACTGAATTAGTCCATGGAATCGACATCAAATCATTCTCAAGAGATTGTACCGGCAGAGTTAAAAAGCCATCCTTCGCATATTTAGACAACATGGCTTTTAATTGGGTGCGTGGAATATGTTGATAACTCGCTGCGATTTTAACCGTACTTACTGGAAATCTCCATGGGTCAGACACATAGATATACGTCAAGCGCATTAATAACAATAATGCGCTTATAATCAACCAAGTGATCGACCTTCCACCGGTCACCGGTGCCTGTACGTCTGCTTCACTGATAATGAGTCACCCGTGTTTGACGTTCACTCTGATGGAGGATCGCTAAATCAATCAGACGATCCAGCAAATCTGCATACACGACACCACTAGCCGCCCATAATTGAGGATACATACTAATCGATGTAAATCCAGGCAGTGTATTGATTTCATTGAAATACACTTTGTTGGTTTTATTCTGTACAAAAAAGTCTACTCGCGCCAGCCCTTTACATTTTAAACGCTTAAAGATCTCGACTGCAGCTTGCTGCACCTGAAGTGTCAATGCAGGGGTTAATTCGGCAGGAATTACAATTTCAGATTGATTACTTTCAATATACTTGGCATTGTATGAATAAAATCCATCGGGGTGATGAATGACAACCTCCCCAGGAACACTAGCGCAAGGATCATTCATCATGGTCGCTTCTTCCAAGATAGCCACTTCAATTTCTCGACCATGAATACACTCTTCAACCAACACGGTTGTGTCATAACGACCTGCATCTGCAATTGCATCTCGTAAAGCATCTAAATCATTAACTTTATGAATCCCTACGCTAGATCCCATAGAACATGGTTTCACAAATAGCGGCCAACCTAACAACTCAATCGTCGTCGCACAAAATAGTTCTACTGCATGCGCTGAGGCACGAGCAGATAAACTGCGATAACGCACTGCATGCACGCCATCCACACAAGCTAATCGCCGGGAAAAATCTTTATCCATACCGACTGCAGAGGATAATACGTCAGATCCAACATATGCTATATTCGCCAACGACAATAGACCTTGTAAACATCCATCTTCATATAGTGGGCCATGGACCACAGGAAAAACCACATCAGCAGGTATCGCCCATTGACCATTATTAAATAACGCCTCAACACGCTTTGAATTGGGCGTGACAACCGGCAATGATTCACCAAAAGTGCGTAACTCAACTGCATCATTCAAATACCATTGACCTGCTTTATCAATTCCTACAGGCGTAACTGTATATCGACTGCAATCTAAATTTTGCAATACAGAAGCCGCAGAACGTAAAGAAATTTCATGCTCACCAGATTTACCACCATACAACAAGACCACCTCAATAGGTCTAGACATCATGCATCTCCAATAATGTGCACTTCACGCACTAAATTGATCCCAGTCTGCTCAGCAACCACCTGTTGTACGTGCTGTATCAGGCATTCAATATCCATTGCACTAGCTGTGCCTAAATGATTAATAATGAAATTTGCATGTTTTTCTGAGACCATTGCGCCACCTAAAGAATATCCTTTCAAGCCACAACTTTCAATTAAGACTGCGGCAAAATTATTTTCTGGATTACGAAAAACCGAACCGCAATTAAATTCACCTGTGGGCTGTGTGGCGGCTCGGCGAGCTAACAAAGACTTCATATGCTGGAATGAAGTTTCCTTATCTCCCAGCACTAAATGAAAGGTGGCACTAATAAACCATTCATCTATAGCCAAACCTTCCACGTGACGATAACTCCAAACGAAATCATCTGCAGCACGTGTTTTAACTATACCTTGACGATTCATAGTTTCTACACTAACAACATGCTTCCAAGTTTCTTGAGTGCAACATCCGGCATTCATACGTAAAGCGCCACCCATGGTTCCAGGAATGCCCGCCCAAAATTCACCGCCAACCAATGAGTTGCGTGTACAAAAACGCGCCATCTGCGCGCAAGAAACTCCAGCTTCTACACGTACAGTACTTGGGTCTAGTAACTCCAATCCGTCCAAACCACCTTGAGTTAAAATTACGGTTCCAGAAAAGCCAGCATCTTTGATCAGGGAATTACTGCCTAGTCCTAACCACAAAACTGGCTCAGATGGTAACATGCGTTGTAAAAAAGCAGATAAATCAGCAATGTTTAATGGCTGATACATTGATCTAGCCTGGCCGCCAACACGCCAAGTAGTATAATCAGACAAAGACTGATTAGTTCTTAAATGTCCGCGCAAACTATCACGTGTCATGCGACCTCTCGAGTAACATGCATCAAATTAGCCGCAAACTGACCTATAGTCCCAGCACCTTGCATTAGAATGACATCCTGTGAATGCACGACTTGATTAAGCTGTTCTTCTAAATTACTTTCATTGACTAAACGGACTTTAGACGCAGACAAAGAAATTGCCTGAGCTAAAGCAGCGCTACTTACTCCAGGGATGGCCGGCTCTCCTGCGGAGTAAATATCAAACAATAACACCTCATCCGCAGAACTTAATACATCTACAAAAGCTTGAAACAAATCTTGCGTTCTAGTATATCTATGCGGTTGAAATACATGGATCAAGCGCTGATTCGGCCAAACAGCACGAAATGCTGCAAATGTAGCCTTGATTTCCTCAGGATGATGCCCATAATCATCTACCACCAGTGCGGATCCATGTGAAAACTCTCGTGAACCCAATACCTGAAACCGTCGCCCAACACCTTCAAACATTAACAGTCCGCGCACAATTGACGCATCGTCCACCATCAGCTCAGTAGCAACTGCAATCGCAGCTAGTGCATTCAACACATTATGCTGCCCAGGCCATTTAAATTGAATATTCAATGACGCATGTGGCGCAGGCCTTTCTACAACAAAAGTACTGGTTAAGCCATCCTGAACCCACTGAGTAGCACGATAATGTACGCCAGCCTGAAAACCGTAAGTTAATGTAGGCCGTTGAATCTCCGGCAAAATACGCTGAACTTCCGGATCATCCGCGCACAATACTGCAACACCATAAAAAGGCAAATGATGCAGAAACTCTACAAATGTCTCACGAAGCTTATCAAAATCATTACCATACGTGATCATATGATCGGCATCAATATTTGTAACAACCGCCATCATAGGCTTTAAGAATAAAAACGACGCATCACTCTCATCTGCCTCAACCACAACATATGACGACTTACCCAATTGAGCATGTAAACCACATTGTGTAAGTTTGCCGCCGATCACAAAACTAGGATCCAGACCCCCAGCAGTTAACAAGCAACTGACCAAACTAGTCGTGGTGGTTTTACCGTGAGTTCCGGCAATGGCAATGCCTTGTCTGAATCGCATCAATTCAGCTAACATAGCTGCGCGCGGCAGGACTGGAATCATGCTCTGACGTGCTGCAATAATTTCTGGATTATCTGGGGCAATCGCTGTGGACTGTACCACCACATCTGCCCCAGAAATATTCTCTGGCAGATGTCCTAGTGTGACTTTAATCCCTAACGATTGCAGGTGTGGAATTGATCGCCCAAAACTTATATCCGATCCAGTAATTAAGTAGCCTTCATGATGCAAGACTTCAGCAATACCGCACATGCCGGCACCGCCAATGCCTACAAAATGAATATGCTCAACACGACCCATCCTGGGTGACAAAAAGTGGTCCATAAAATACCTCTTTAATTCAACTGAGCACCTTCAAGCCTAAACCTTGCCAACGATTCTCATGGTCAATGCGCAACAATAATGCAATCACCATACAGTTAACTACCAGGCTGGCCCCACCATAACTTAGCAGTGGCAGTGTTAGCCCTTTTGTGGGTAACAAGCCGGAATTAACCCCCATGTTGATTGCGGCTTGCAAGCCCAACCAAACCGTTAACCCATATGCTGTAAAAGCAGCAAATCTGCGATCTTGTACGCTAGCTTGTAATCCAATCGCAAAGCCTCTCCAGATGAGTATACTATATAAACCTAAAACCAGCAGAATTCCAAACAAACCTAATTCCTCAGCCAGCACAGCAAATAAGAAATCAGTGTGAGCCTCAGGTAAGTAGAACATTTTCTGAACGCTGCCGCCTAGTCCTACGCCTAACCAACCACCTCGACCAAACGCAATCAAAGATTGAGTCAATTGATAGCCGCTGTTAAACTGATCCGCCCATGGATTCAGAAAAGCTGTGAGTCTAGCCATTCTATAGGGTGATGAAACCGCCAAAAAAGTCAAAGACGCGGCCACCACTAACAATAAACCTATATAATACCGTAACTTGACGCCCATGAGAAATAACATAGCCATTACAGTGCCAACAATCACTACTGTAGCTCCAAAATCTGGCTCTAGTAACAACAGAAAAGACACGGCTGCCAAAATCAGCATGGGTTTCATAAATCCCAGCAAGGTATTATTAACCGCCTTATTTTGACGCACAAAATATCCGGCGACATATAAAACCATAGTTAATTTTGCAAGTTCAGATACTTGAATCGCCAACGGCCCCAACATTAACCACCGCCGACTGCCATTAACCACGCGTCCTATACCTGGAATGAGCACTAACGTGAGCATGCACAAACAGACCAGTAAGAGTAAAACACTATACTTTTCCCAAATTTTGGTATCTACACGCACTAAAACCATCGCAACTACAATGCCAGCACTTAAATAACACACCTGGCGAATTAAGAAATGAAATGGTTGGTGATAATGCGCCATAGAGATCATCACAGAACTTGATGCCACCATCATGATGCCTAAAATTAATAAGCCCATCACACTCAGTACCAGACCATGATCATACAACGCCAATGTTTTTTTAGGCCGGGGCTTTGACGGAAATAAACTCATAGCGCACCTACAATGCCGGCAAAACATTCGCCTCGATGATTGAAATCATGAAACATGTCAAAACTTGCGCATGCTGGAGAGAGCAGAACTGTATCTCCTGTTTTAGCCGCGCCCGCCGCCAGCTCAACCGCCTGTTCAAGTGAGGCTGCCTGCGTAATAGATGCTGAGTTTTTAAGAGCATCTTCCAGGACCGGTGCATCTTCACCAATTAAAATAACTGCACGCACATATTTTGTAACCGGAGAATTCAATGCAGTAAAATCAGCACCCTTGCCCTGACCTCCGGCAATCAAAACAATTTTACCCGACATTGCAGCACCTAAACCATATAAAGCAGAACAAGTTGCGCCAACATTTGTGCCTTTGGAGTCATTGATATAATCCACGCCATTTAAGGTACGAACCCATTGACAACGATGCTGTAACCCAGCAAATTGCCTGAGTGCAGTCACACATGCTGACTGCGGCAATCCAACCGCTGTTGCCAATGCAAGTGCTGCCAACGAATTTTCCCAATTATGCCGCCCCTTAATTCGCAGCTCATCGACTGCAATTAATGGAGTCTCCCCAAACGCCAGCCAGATACGCTGATCGATACTGATTAAACCAAAATTTGGTGCAACGCTGGCATTCAAGCCAAAACTCCAGGTTTCTGCTGTTAGTATTTTTGGTGTGGTCCAAGCGTCATCTCGACTATAAATGCAGTTCTGTGCATTCATATAGATACGCTGCTTCGCCTGCTGATACGCAGTAAAGTCACCATGACGGTCCAGGTGATCCGGTGTAACATTGAGAATGGTCGCTGCGGCTGGAGCTAACGAATTACATAGATCTAACTGAAAGCTTGACAGCTCTACAACCCATAGATCGTACGCAACGCCATTATCCAGTAAATCTAAAACCGGGCAGCCAATATTTCCGCCCATAGCAACCTTGAGTCCAGCAGCTTGCGCCATATCGCGCACTAAAGTGGTAACGGTAGACTTACCATTGGTGCCCGTAATAGCGACCACTGGCACCTGAACTTCACGCGCGAAACATTCAATGTCGCCATAAACTGGGATGTTAAATGCACGTGCATTTGCTAGTACCGGATGCTCCTGAGATAGTCCTGGGCTAACAATTATTGCCTGCAGTTCAGCATAATATGCCGCGGGTAAATCATGTAAAAATATTTCTACCCCAGGAAATTCCACCTGAAAATCTAATAATCCTGGTGGTGCATGACGTGTATCAAAAGCGATAAAAGTTTGATCACGTCGTTGCAAATAACGCGCTATCGATTGGCCAGTTTGTCCCAATCCTGCCACCAGAAACATCTTCATGATCACCTAAGCTTTAACGTTGCCAATCCACATAAAACAAATACTACAGTCAAGATCCAAAAGCGCACAATCACTTTTGGTTCAGACCAGCCTTTTAGCTCAAAATGATGATGTAATGGAGCCATACGAAACAAGCGTTTGCCGTGTGAATATTTAAAATAGGCCACTTGTAATATCACAGAAATTGTTTCAATCACAAATAACCCACCCATAATTAATAAAACTAATTCTTGGCGGACTACTACGGCAACTACACCCAAAGCTGCGCCTAATGACAAAGAACCCGCGTCGCCCATAAAAATTTCAGCAGGATAACTGTTGTACCATAGAAACCCAAGACCTGCTCCAACAATAGATGAGCAAAATATCGTTAATTCACCAGTGCCGGGCACATAAGGCATAGACAAATAATGTGCGTACAGTGCGTTACTACATGCATATGCAAAAATACCCAGAGCACCCGCCACCATTACAATTGGCATTATAGCCAGTCCATCCAGACCATCCGTCAAATTGACCGCATTACTACTACCTACGATTACAAAATAAGCTAAAACAGGAAAAAACCAACCTAAATTAATCCAGTGATGCTTGAAAAAAGGCAGCATCAGCTGTGTATGAATCGGCAAGCTAGCATTATGATAAAGGTACAATACAGCCACGCCAGCAATCAAAGATTGCCAGAAATATTTTGAACTTGCTGACAAGCCTTTGCTATTTTTTAAAACTAATTTACGATAATCGTCCAACCAACCTACAACCCCAAAACACAACGTGACCGCTAAGACCAACCAAAGATTTGCCTGACGCAAATCACCCCAAAGCAAGCAGCTTACTGTCACAGCAAACAATATTAATACACCACCCATGGTTGGTGTGCCGGTTTTAGACAAATGACTTTTTGGCCCGTCATCCCGAACCTGTTGGCCAATTTGTAAATTATGCAGCCAACGAATAGTCATAGGCCCAAAACACAGCCCCACCAATAATGCGGTCAAGGCCGCCAAAATTGATCTGAAGGTTAAGTATTGAAATACTCTAAATGCATGATGTTGATTCTGTAACAGCTGTGTGATCCAATAAAGCATAAGGTCATTCCTTTATCAATTGCTGAACTATTTTTTCCATGGCGGCAGAACGCGATCCTTTGATTAAAACAGTCGTATTTTGGTCCAGTTGCGCGCTGAATGCATCGACTAATTCCTGCTGACCGACATAATGCCGGCCTGCAGCACCAAAAGCTTTTGAGCTTTCTGCACTGTGTGTGCCGCAAGAAAATAAACACTCTATACCTTTTTCGCGTGCTGTGGCGCCAACTAACTGATGATGTTCTATTGCTGCGGATCCAAGTTCACCCATGTCGCCTAAAATCAAACATCTTTTACCTGACATATGGGATAAAACATCAACTGCAGCCAGCACTGAGTTTAAATTAGCATTATAAGTGTCATCAATAATAATTGAATTATTTTTTCCAGGGAGGAATGTCATGCGTCCAGAAACCCCGCCAAAGTTCTGTAGCCCATGCACAATATCCCGCAAACTCAAACCTAATGCATATGCGCATGCAGCTGCAGCCAAAGCATTAGATACCATATGAATTCCTGGAACCTTAAGCTGGATCTGTGCTTGTCCCAACGGCATAACTAAGGTAAAGCCTGCCAAATGATCATCGGTCCAACGTAAATCAATTGCATGCACTGAGGTCGGATTATGCAGAGAAAAACGTACTATTTTTTTATCTACTAAGATTGAGTCCCAAGCATGAGCATAAACATCATCATCATTGATGACTGCAGTACCATGTGGCAATAAACCCTGATAAATTTCACCTTTAGCTTGTACCACACCAGAGATGCTACCAAAACCCGATAAATGTGCTGGGGCAATATTATTAATTAATGTCACACATGGCTGAACCAAGCCAACTGTATGGGCAATTTCACCAACATGGTTGGCTCCTAGCTCAAAAACGGCATAACGGTGCTGGGGCTTGAGCTGTATCAAGCTAATTGGCACGCCTAAATGATTATTGAAGTTGCCAGGGGTTGCAAACGATTCTTTGGGCAATATAGCTGCAATCATTTCTTTGACCGTGGTTTTTCCATTACTGCCAGTAACGGCAACCACCTTACAAGTTTGCTGTGCGCGGTGTTGTGCCGCTAAAGTAGTTAATGCAGCACATGGGTCTGATACTACCCACTGCATCACTGGTATGTTTGGCTGAGCATGTGAACACAATATTGCACTAGCGCCGCTTTGTACTGCCTGTTTAATAAAGTGGTGGCCATCCGAGTGGTTTCCTGAGATGGCAACAAATAAATCTCCAGGTTTTACCAGGCGACTATTCAGGACGACCCGGGTAATTTCAAAATTACTCGGGCATGACTGGCCTAAAGCACGCGCAATATCTTGTGAATGCATGTTTAGTCTGCCATAGCTGGAGCGTGAATTAAAGCATCTAAATTCAATTGCTGATGATACTGTATGACACTGGCATCAGACAAAGGTTGACGTCGTGCATCTAACAAATTTGTATCTAGACCTTCACTCAAGTGCCGTGCAGTATCCAGCATTATCTCAAAACGCTCAGCATCGATTGTTGGATTACCTGAGGCATACATGAATAAACACAGACCACGCACGAAAAAAGCGCCTATATTTTGTAAGTCAAACACGCCAGCTGGCGTTGCTGCTGCTAAACTACACATCACAGGACCTTGACCATTGGATAATTGATGACGATGAAATAATTGGGCTTCACCAAAACGAAATCCAGCGGCTAAAACTGTCTGCCATAATTCGTATCCAGCTAATTGACGGTTCCCTTTAGCCGATAGAAACATCATCACTGTAGAACCATCAATTGGTGCGCAAGAATTATGTATTTGCTCACCGGCTGGCGATTGAACGGTTGCTTCAGGTGGTGTGCGGTGCCTTAATGGTTGTAATGTGCCCTGTAAAAATGGTTCTGCTGCTGGAATGGAATTATTGCTGGAGATATTATCCTTTGGCGGCATAGATTCTATAACAGTTTTCCCCATCAAAGGGGTAGCACGCAGCGACACTGGCGCACGACGCTGGTTTAATGTTCGTATGATGGCCCCCAGGACCCCAAGTAATAACAAAACATTGAGAACAACACTCCAATTGATTTGCATTTAGGACTCCTAACATTGTGCAGGTCATTAAGGCCGCCAATCGACCAACCTTATAACAGATTAACACAAGTTAACAGACTTTGCGTCGGTATGCACACAAAAAAAAACAAATGCTCGGATAGAATAACGGCCTGATAAACAGGCCGCAGAATGAGTGATCAAATAACAGAATTATTTAACATCTTTTTTTGACTTAGGTTCCGGTAACATGGACAACATCGCCCGCTCAAAAATCTCCAACGACTGTTGCATATAATCTAATGCTTTGTGTCCGTTGGAAATAGCCAGTGCAATTTGTTTTTCAAAAAGCTCGTCTGGTTGTTTTAATTTTGACAGATCATCTGGTGGACTAAAAGCCATACCTTGCAATGTTTTTACGTTCAAAGCCGCAAAATCATGTAGTGGCTGTTGTAGTTTTTCCGTTAGTTCTGACATCTTCTTTAAATATTCTTCGTCCATTGTAGTCTCCCAATTTTTGAACACCCATATATAGATTATAGACTATCCGTAGCATTACATGTACTGACCGCCATTTATGTCTAAATTTGCGCCAGTAATAAATGCAGCTTCGGCCGATGCTAAAAATGCAACTGCTGCAGCCACCTCATGCGGTGATCCCAGGCGTCCAACTGGAATGTTAGCAATAATCTGCTCCATGACCTCTGGCGGGACCTGATCTAATAAATGCGTGTGCATATACCCAGGGGATATTGTATTGACAGTAATGCCTGAACCGGCTACTTCTTGCGCTAAACTTTTTGAAAAGCCAAACATTGCAGCTTTACTGGCCGCGTAATTACATTGTCCAAACTGACCTTTGCGACCGTTGATTGAAGCAATAGTAACAATACGTCCATATTTTTGACTCAACATCAGCTCAATTGTATTACGTGTTACGTTAAACACACTATTTAGATTTGAATCTATAACATATTCCCACTGTGCCGGTGTCATTTTCTTTAGTACGTGATCAGAAGTTACTCCAGCATTATTGACCAATAAATCAATGCGCCCGTAACGCTGCTTAACAAATTCCACTAAATCCGTACAATCAGAATATTTAGTAACATCAGCATAGCAAATATCGAAATCAAAACCTTGTTGCTGTTGCTGTGCCTGCCATTTGCGAGCAACATCATGTTGTCCACCCTTAAAATAAGACACAACCACTTGATAATCAGCAGAGAGCCGGCGAGAAATGGCGGCGCCTAATCCGCCAGTTCCTCCAGTGACCACCGCAACTTGTTTCTCCATGAGCACACACTCCATTGTGGCCATTATTCAATCTTATTTCAAATGGCTTTAGGTACATATCCTTTTAATTGTAGTGCAAATTGACGAAGTACATCTAAACCAGACTCTTCGGCTTGCTTACACCACTGCTGTAATGCATCAACCAACTCTTTTTGCGAAGTGGCTGTTTTCAACCAAATATTCTGTAAAGACTGGCGATAATGATATACCGTGCGCAGCTGTTCATAACGCTCAAGCAAAGCGCTTAAACGTGAAGTTGCTTTAGGCGATAACAAGGTTTCTTGGCGACGTAACAATACTCCGGCATTTTGCACCAATTCCCGGTCATCTTTAGTTTTAACATGCGACGCTTTTACCTGGCTTAAAATGGGGCATACAACATTCTCATAGTAATGAGCCATTACTTGGAAGCGATTACTAATCACAGCTTTTACTGTTTCTAAATCTACATGTAGTTTATGTTCAGCGTGAGCGAGCTGTGGAGGTAACTTTTTAACTTTCGCTAAACCAAAAAAAGACAATATGCAGATATACATCCAACCAATATCAAACTCCCACCATTTCACCGAAAATTTCGCAGAAGATGCAAATGTGTGATGATTATTGTGTAACTCTTCACCGCCGATCCAAAATCCCCAAGGAAATACATTGGTTGAGGCGTCTCGGCATTCAAAATTACGATAACCAACATAATGCCCAATACCATTCACCACACCCGCGGCCCAAATAGGGATCCACATCATTTGAATCGCCCAAATAGACACTCCAGGAATACCGAATAAAAATACATTGATTGCTAACATTACCAAAATACCGCGAGCAGAGTATGGTCGATACACACGACGCTCCAGCCAATCATCTGGCGTGCCATGAGCGTACTTGTCAACCATCTCCGCATCTTTTGATGCGGCGCGATACAATTCAGCACCCTCAAAAAAAACTTTACGAATACCTTTAACCACGGGGCTGTGTGGATCACCTTCTACGTCAGTAGTGGCATGATGTTTACGGTGGATCGCCACCCACTCTCGGGTAACCATGCCGGTAGTCAACCACAACCACAACCTAAAAAAATGACTGATCGACGGATGAAGATCCAGCGCTCTATGGGTTTGATTTCTATGTAAATAAATCGTCACTGACGCGATTGTGAGCTGTGTTAATACCAGCGTCGCTATCACATACCCCCAAAAGGACAAGTTTAAAACACCATATAACATGGTTGACTCCTTTATTAAATGAACAAACATCATACCATATTTGGACGAGGATTGTCTGTTTTATTTAGTAAATTTCATCTTCCGCCCATTGCAACCCATGAGCTTGTCACGGATAATATGATTAACATGTAATATTTCAGAGTATTTTATGCAAATAAATATTAAACGAACTTTAGAAGAACTCATTCCTTGGTTAATTATTGGTGTGGGGATCGCTTTATTTATCGGCCTGCTAATGGTTCTCTCATATGTTTTCATTTGGGGGCTAGTTATTGGTGCTCTGCTATGGCTAGGCTTTAGGATCAAACTAGCCTGGAACAAACAAAATTCACAATCCAGTATAATTGAACATAAATCTGGCGAAGAAAAATAAAAAATCATGCATACTAATCGCCTGCGCACCTTATGGATCATGTTTTTATCGGCCATTTTTATGGCTAAAACCTGTGGACATGCCACGATTAAACGCTGGCGCGGTACCATAACACGTACATGGTGCGATCAAGAATTACAACGATGGGCAAATCGTATGCGTGAGCTTTTGCGCATTAACTTACAGATAAACAATCCTCTGGAAATCAAGCCCGAAACAGGCAAACCTACAATATTAATGTGTAACCATTGCAGTTTATTCGATATACCACTGAGTTTATTAGCCTTTCCGCATAACTCTGTACGTATGTTAGCTAAGAAAGAGCTCAGTCGGATCCCAATCATGGGTGCGGGAATGATGGCCGCTGAGTTCCCTTTTATTGATCGACATAATCATCGACAGGCCTTACAAGATTTAAGCGCAGTCCAGGATTTACTCAACAGTGGAATTGTCATGTGGATTGCGCCAGAAGGCATGCGTTCACGTGATGGTAACCTGTCTAAGTTCAAAAAAGGTGCCTTTATTACTGCCATAAAAATGGGAGCAACAATCATTCCAATTGGGATCCGTGGCGCCGACCAAATTTGTCCGGCACACACCTTTAACTTCAACCTCAATCAAACTGCAACCGTCAATATAGGCGCATCCATTAATGCGAGAGAATATACCCTGGAAAACAAAGAAGATTTAATGAACCGTGTATTTAAAACTATGCAGTCTTTACTTGAGCCCAGTAAAAGCAGCTAAGACCGCTGCCGGCACAAAACCACCAATATCACCGCCTAACGCAGCAATCTCTCGCACCAAAGTTGAGGATATAAACATCGAGGCATCCGATGGGGTTAAAAATAATGTTTCAATATCTTTTGATAACTGGCGATTCATCCCCGCCAATTGAAATTCATACTCAAAGTCAGCAACAGCACGCAATCCGCGCAAAATCACGCTGGCACCAGCTTGCTCTGCAAAATGCACCAGCAAGCCTTTGAAACCAACGACACGTACTCCGGGGATCTGACCCACAGATGCACTAACTAAAGCCAACCTCTGTTCAAAAGAAAAGAATGGGCTTTTTGATGTATGGCTGGCTACAGCCACGATAACCTCAGGAAACAGATGTGCAGCGCGTCGAATAATATCTATATGACCATTAGTCACTGGGTCAAATGTGCCGGGGTAGATGGCTTTACGTTTCATGCCGAAATGATCTCACAATTTTTTTTAAATTTTAGCGGATTGCGGCAGCAAATACCAGTGACTGTTGGTAGTAGCTGCTCGGTTGTTGCATCAAAATTTATTTATGCAAGCCCTAGGCCCGTGAGTAATCAAATGACATACATTGCGATATACCTGGGTATCCCCCAGCAAGGGCTAATAATCTATCCAACCCTAAAGCAACACCACTACACTCCGGCAAACCATGCTTTAATGCCTGTAAAAATTCAGGATCTGGTAATATTTCTGGTAAGTTATGTGATTTTCTATAGTCAGACTCTTGTGTAAAACGTTGTGCCTGAAGTTCAGGATCAGTCAATTCATGAAATCCATTGGCTAACTCAACCCCGGCGTAATAAACCTCAAAGCGTGCGGCTGTATTACCGTTGATTTGTGCTAGTGATGCTTGGGATACCGGAAAAGAATACACAGCTACCGGCCCGGCATACCTTGATAGATCTGGCTCAACCACATGACTCATCAATAAAAATAAATACTGATCTGGATCAGACTCATTCTCAGCCAATACATTGTTTAAATTATACCGTTCTAAAACCTGTTTTAATTTGGGAATATCTATATTTAAAGGATCTAAATCACAAGCGTCTAAAAAAGCTTGTTGATATGTTTTACGTATCATGGGCGGAACACCCAATAACTGGTGTAAAAAAACATCAATCTCATCCATTAACTGATGATGGTCTACATCTAACTGGTACCATTCTAATAATGTGAACTCAGGGTTATGCCATCGCCCTAGCTCATCATCACGAAAAACACGTGCTAACTGAAAAATTGGCCCACTGCCTGCCGCTAATAACCGCTTCATATGATACTCAGGTGAAGTTTGTAAATAACGGGTGTTTCCATGCACCTGCGCACAAATATTGCTAAGATATAAATCTGTCACGCCGTGTCGGCCTATAACCGGAGTTTCAACCTCTAAATAACCGCGACAATTAAAAAAATCTCTTACTTGAGCAAATAACTTAGCCCGTTGCTTGAGAGCATCGATCGTTGCTGATGGCCGCCAAGCCTCAGGATGATCCATCAATAAAACATACCTAATTCTAAACGTGCAGCTTCTGTCATACGATCCTGAGTCCACGACGGCTCCCAGACCAACTCAACCGTACAGTCCTTAACCCCAGCAACTGCGTTGACTGCAGTTTCTACTGTTCCTGGAAATGTTTGTGCAACTGGACATCCCGGCGAGGTCAACGTCATATGTATGTGAATATGATTATCCGGCATGACTAATATGTCATAAATTAAACCTAAATCATAAATATTCACCGGTATCTCAGGATCAAACACCGTCTTTAAACCTAAAATAACGCGTTCTTTTAATGCTTCTGGCGTTTCTTGCTTTGTAAATCCAAACATATTCTACTCCGTCACAACGGTAGCTGATTCATTTTTTAATGCTGCTACCATGGTATGCCACGCCAAAGTTGCGCACTTTACTCGAGCAGGAAACAAACGTACACCAGCCAGCACCGACAATTTACCCGCAATCACATCAGCATCGTTTTCAGTCAGCATTGCATGAAAATCTGCAAACACCTGCTGCGCTGCTGGCAGCGTGAGCCCATGTAATGCTTCTGTCATCATCGATGCAGAGGCTTGAGAAATAGCACAGCCACAACCGACAAAGCTTATATCTCTGACCGTATTTCTATCAATTTGCAGATAAACGGTCAAACGATCGCCGCATAGTCGATTAAAGCCATTAGCCTGTGATGTAGGATTGGCTAAAGCATAATGATTACGTGGATTTTTTTGATGATCCAAAATCATTTCCTGATATAATTCACGCAAATCAGTCATCAACAAAAAACCTCCTGCACACGCTTCAATGCCAGCATACAACTATCAATCTCTTCGATTGTATTATAAAAAGACAGTGAGATCCGTGAAATTGCAGATACTCCTAAAAAATCCATCAAAGGCATGGCACATAAATGCCCGCTGCGTATCGCAATCCCGGCATTATCTAAAATCGTAGCTATATCGTGCCCATGAATACTTCCATGAACAAAGGACAACACAGGGACTTTGTGAACTGCCGTGCCGATGATATTAAATCCAGGTAAAGCACTCAAAGCATCGGTGGCATAAGCCAATAGATATGCTTCATATGCGGCAATTGCGGCCTGGTCATGTGACCATAAATAGTCCAGCGCAGCGCCCAAGCCAATTACTCCGGATATATTTGGTGTGCCGGCTTCAAATTTATGTGGGACAGGTGCATATTCAGTTGCGGCAAAAGTTACAGATGTAATCATTTCTCCGCCACCCTGATACGGAATCATGTCATCCAGTAACGCCTTGCGCCCCCATAACACACCAATTCCTGTTGGCCCGTACATCTTGTGCGCAGAAAAGGCGTAAAAATCACAACCCAAATCCTGCACATCCACATTAAAATGCGCCGTAGACTGTGCGCCATCTATAATTACAATTGCGCCTACAGTTTTTGCCATTGCAACCATTTGTTTCGCTGGATTGATCGTGCCTAATGCATTCGAAGCATGGGTAAATGCAACAATTTTAGTTTTACTGCTGATGAGTTTTTCAAATTCATCCAGTAATACTTCACCTGAAATAGATATCGGTGCAACGCGCAATACTGCGCCTGTTTTTGCACAGACCATTTGCCAGGGCACAATATTTGAGTGATGCTCCATCTGCGTGATTAAAATTTCGTCTCCAGGCAAGATGCGTGGCACAACAAAACTTTGCGCAACTAAATTCATGGCTTCAGTAGTCCCGCGTACAAAAATACATTCATGCGCACCATTAGCATGAATAAATCTTGCGACATTTTCACGAACTTCCTCGAACTTTTGCGTGGCACGTACACTTAAAACATGCACGCCTCGATGTACATTTGCATTATACGAAGTATAGTAATTGGTGATTGAATCAATCACTGATTGTGGTTTTTGCGTGGTCGCGGCATTATCTAAATAAACTAAAGGATAGCCATTTATATCCTGATGTAACTCAGGAAAATTTTGACGAATTGCATGTATATCCAAAGTATTCATCAATTTCACATCATAATGCATGCTCGACTCCCAAATGATCCATCAAACAACTACTTAACCATGCACTAAATTCTACACCAGGCACCGCTGATATATTTTCTGCGATAAAAGCTTGGATCAAATGTTTACGCGCTTGCGTTGCCGAGACACCACGGGCGGCAAAATAAAATAAGGCCTCAGGATCTAGTTGTCCTACTGTAGCACCATGTGTGCACACAACATCATCAGCATCGATCTGTAATTGCGGATGGGTGTTAACTTCGGACAATTCAGACAACAAAATATTTTTATTTTGTTGATTGGCTTGTGTGTGCTGTGCATCTTTTTTTACGTCTACCAAGCCATCAAAAACTGCACGTGATTTTCCCGTCAGAACGCCTTTATAATTCTGGTCACTGCGTCCGTTTGGAACAGCATGTGTGACATGTGTATGTTGATCCATATGTTGACCAGCACCTGGTGCGTATAAGCCCCTCAAATTACATTCTGAATACTCTTCATTCAGAACTACCGTGGTATCATTGCGTGATAAAAGACCACCCAGGCTGACTAAATGGCCGTTAAAAATGCTATTGGCGGCCTGTTTTACTAATACATGTCCAAAATGATACGCCAGATTACTTTCCTGCTGCAACTTAACATGCGTAAGTACCGAATTGGGCGCAAGAAAAATTTCAGTTACAGTATTCATCATATACTTAGTCTTTGCCGTGCCTTGGTAAGACTCAACTAGATGCAACGAACTGCCAGCCTCTAAAACCACTAAATGATGCATATGTAGTGCTTGATCTTGCACGGCGTTTGTATGCCGAATACTCAGCGGCTGTTCAATACGGACGCCCGCTGGCACATATACGAACACCCCATGCAACAACATCGCCATGTTCCAGGCCAAGATACTGTTGTCGTAATTGATCAATTGACCTAAATAAGGCCTAACTTTATCGGGATGATCCTCTATCGCCTGCAGTACCGGCATAATAATCACGCCTGGCGGCAAATCTACCTGAAATGGCAATACAACCCCTGTAGACACTATCACTTCTTTGGAGTCTAGCGGTAGTGGCATCATTGGATGCTGCAACTGATCCATGTCCGGTGCCTGCACCATAAATGACTCATTTAAAAAAGTCGCTAATGACGTGTATTTCCACAGTGGGTCTGTGCGCGTAGGAAAGCCCAAGTTTAAAAAAACCTCCAACGCCTTGCTCTGTAAGTCAGCCAGCCATTTTATGGCCGATGTAGCCGCTATAGCTTGTGTCTGATAGCCTGAAATCTGTGCATTCATACCAGCACCTTAGCCTCAAGCCAACCATAACCTTTTTCTTCTAACTCAAGCGCCAAAGATTTATCACCTGACTTGATAATACGTCCCTGAGCTAGAACATGGATTACGTCCGGCTCAATATAATTGAGCAGCCTTTGATAATGAGTCACTAATAAAATAGCGCGATCCGCCGATCTTAAGGCGTTGACGCCCTCAGAAATCACACGCAAGGCATCAATATCTAACCCTGAATCTGTTTCATCTAAAATTGCCAGTTTTGGCTCCAAAGCTGCCATCTGTAAAATTTCATTACGCTTCTTTTCTCCGCCGGAAAAACCTTCGTTCACGCCGCGATATAATAAAGCTTCATCCATGCCCAAAGCCGTGCATTTTTCACGAATAAAACGTAAAAAATCCATGGCATCTAATAATGGTTTCTTTTGCGCACTACGGATTGCATTGACCGAAGCTTTTAAAAATTGCAGATTAACTACCCCGGGAATTTCCACTGGGTATTGAAACGACATAAACAATCCAGCGGCTGCACGTTGCTCGGCTGTAAGTGGCAATAAATCCTGCCCTAAAAAATCCACCGTGCCGCCAGTTACGTCATATGCAGGATGACCTGCTAAAACCTTAGATAAAGTACTTTTGCCAGAGCCATTCGGGCCCATGATAGCATGCACTTCGCCAGGTGCAATATTCAAGTTGATGCCATTAAGTAATGTTTTACCTTGAACATCTACACATAAATTACTGATTTTTAATACCATTAGCCCACAGCCCCCTCTAATCGAACACCCAATAACTTTGTAGCTTCCACTGCAAACTCCATGGGTAATTCCTTTAGTACTTGCTTACAAAACCCATTAACAATCAT
>CANNIJ010000015.1 GCA_947505025.1 Legionellaceae bacterium
GCCTATTTCCAACACGGTATCACTCGGTTTTAAATCTAATTTTTGGCAAATTACATCCAATTTATGCCTGGATGCTGTCTCTAAATCAGCATTCCCAGTAGGAAATATCGCGCTGGAGTACATCATGTTTTCATCAAGAAATAGACTAAAAAATTCATTACTTAAATCATAATGCTGGGCGATATTACGACGGCTGCCTTTAATATTATTCCGTTTGAATTGATGGATCATCCAGCGCCACCACTTGCCCAGCTTAAATCGGCTTTTTTCTGCATAATTCTGTGTGATTTCATTGCGCAAAAATAACCGTAGCAACGTCGTTAAATCGTCGGTTTCCCAGGTTTTTTGGATAAATGCATCGGCGGCTCCCAAGCTGCCTCCTATGATACTGTCCCAATAAAAATTAGTGGATGTTACTCTAATCACTGCGTTTAATTCAGAAGACGCACTCTGGTCACCAAATGTCCACGATTTTTGGCCATCTTGGATCGTCAAACGGCCAATCTTTAACTTAGAAAGACGCATGAATAATAATTTTTGGGCTATGTTTTTAAGCATTGGGGCCTCGTGGGTGCTATGGATGAGAATAAAATGGTGCGCCTTTTAGCCAAGTACGCAAGGATTGCCAATAAATAGCGCTGATAACCTTGCCCGTCATGAAGGGGTAATGAATTAAAGCATGCGCTAGATTTTGACTATTTAGATTCTTTTTTTTCAAATTTAGTTGGGCGGTAAATAATTTTTTTTTGTCCTGAACATTATTCATATGCACATTTAATTGGTTTTTTGGCGTGCTAAACCACCAATCATAGGTAAGATTCATCGGCATGAGAGGCGAAATATGAAATTCTTTTGGAAAAATAAAATGATGATTATCTTGATTAGTTCTGTCTGGATGTATTTTTAAAACGTAGCAATGCTGCTCACCCCAAGGTGTATTATTAATTTCAGCAACAATCACCTCTAAATGCCGGCCACTTTTGTCGTAACAATAATAAAAACTCACTGGATTAAAACAATAACCCCAATAACGCAAATGAGTAAGCAGACGCACTGGGCCATCCAGGGATAATCCGATACGCTCATACACTAAATCAATGACGGATTGCTTTAAGGACAGATTTGGGTCACCAAGATGATCCTTACGATTAAAACAGGCGATATTCCTTTTTTCTACAGACCAAAACCACTGCGATTGGAATAATGTGTCTAATTCATCCAAGTCCAGATACATCATAAATACACGATATTGAAATTGGTGAGTAATGTTAGTATATCTCTTATGGGTCACAAGACCAGTATAGATTGCGCTATTCATGGTGCTCTGCCAATTGTCGGCATACAGCTAAGGCACTGTTGACCCCATCTTCGTGAAACCCAAATCCCCAATAAGCCCCACAAAAATAAATCCCTGACTGAGCATTGAGTTCCTGTTGGCGTGATTGAGCTGCAAGACTGGCTAGCGTATATTGCGGGTGACTATAGGAAAAACGCTGAATTATTTTTTCAGGGTCAATTATATTAGCGGCATTGAGCGAAACTAAAAAGGGCACTGAATCTGCAATGCATTGCAATTTATTCATATTATATGTCAAAATGGCGGGGTTATCCGACGAAATCCTATAGTTCCAACTTGCCCAAGCTCTGGTATACGCCGGCATTAATGTTTCATCTTGGTGCAGGATGACATCATTATCCTCATATGAAAAAGACTGCAGAATCTCCAATTCTAGTGGTGTAGGCTGATCCAGTAATCTCAAAGCTTGGTCACTGTGCGTGGCGACCACCACAGCATCAAAATGACCAATCTGACCGGTCTCATGATATAAATTAAAACCCTGGGCCTCGCGGCGCAGATTCACAACAGCCGTGTTAATATAGACTTGTTCTTTAAAGGCTTGAATTAAAGGCGAAATATAACGGGAAGATCCGTGTTTAACAACCTTCCAAGAAATATCCGGCAGCATCTTCAATAATGCGTGATTTTCAAAAAAATGAGCAACAAAATAAATTGGCATCGCACCGATAGCATCCCTGGGGGAAGACCAAAGTGCTGAAATTAGTGGGTATAAATACAACTCACTAAAATGTGTGTGAAACTTATGTTGTTTAAGAAACTGTTGTAGGGTAGTGGAGGTATTCATTGAAACCAATACAATTTTTGCCAAGCGATGAAAACGATTGATTTCTTTCAAAAAATGGTAAAACTTAAGACTAAATAAATTTCGTCGGTCGGCAAACAAACCATTTAAAGAGCCTCCTGAATATTGAAAATTCAGTTTGGGATCATAAACACTAAAGCTCATGTCCGTATCTTGAATATCAACTTTTAGCTCATTCAAAAGATGAGTGAAGTTAGGATAAGTTTCATGATTAAATACAATAAAACCAGTGTCAATGGCATAATCTTGCTCTGAGGTTGAAATATTAATGGTATGGGTATGGCCACCAACGTAATCCGATGCTTCAAAAACAAATACATCATGTCCTTGTTTTTGAAGGTAATAAGCACTTGTTAATCCAGAAATACCACTGCCAATAATTGCAATACGCATAGTTACCTTAAGAGTGATTTTAGCAGGTGGCTACTAATTTTGGCGGGTAGCATACTTATAAACCGTGTGATATACAGAAAGAAAGCCGGGACGTAAATATCCAGCTTTTTCTTTTCTATTCCTGCTACGATTGCTTTTGCTGCTTGTTCAGCAGTAATTAACATGGGCATTGGGAAGTCATTTTTACTGGTTAAAGGTGTTTTTACAAAACCTGGATAAACAATAGACACAGTTATGTTTTCTCTGGACAAAGATACTCGTAGTCCTTGCAAAAAATTACGTATGGCGGCTTTGCTGGCACCATAAGCTTCTGAGCGAGGAAGACCGAGAAAAGCAACCGCACTACTCATGCCAACCAACTGTGGTTTTTTGGAAGCCCTTAATAGCGGAAGGACTGCTTCAACACCGTAAACCATACTTAAGAAATTAGTTTTAATCATGCGTTCAAAAACATCACTTTTAAATGCGTGCACATCAACATACTCACAATTGCCTGCATTAAAAAAAACAATATCAATGCACTCATAGCGTTGATTTAAATCTTGGGCTGCAAGCAAATTTGCTTGCCTGTCGGTGGCATCAAAAGCGAGCACATAAGCGCCTGTTTGATCAGCCACCTGTTGCAACGCATCTTGGTTACGGCCAGAAATAATCAAGTCATATCCTCGGGCTGCCATCTCAAGTGCTACAGCCTTACCGATCCCCGAAGAAGCCCCGGTGATCCACACATGGGTTTTCATCCTATTTTTCCTCGTTTCATATCCACAGGTCGCAATTCATGAATGATACCTATTTTTGATAAGAACCAAAGCATATAAAAGGTTATGTCTATTTGCCACCAACGAAATCCTTGACGAACCGAGTGGGGGTAAAAATGATGGTTATTATGCCATCCTTCACCCAGGGTAATTAACGCAAGGAAAAAATTATTGCGACTTTGATCGGGCGTTTCAAAATCCCGAGAACCCCATTTATGAGAAAGAGAGTTAATGCTGCTCGTGGCATGAAATACACATACCGTTGAAATAAAAAACCCCCAGACAACCAACTGTATGCCCGAAGTTTGCATTTCAGGCGCATGATAATAAAAGTATTCGCCCAATGCGTATAAGGTGATCAGTAGTAGTAATGGTGCGTTAACATCATAACGATTTAACCATACGAGTTCTGGAAATTTAGCTAAATCCGACACCGCTTTATAATTGGTGCCAAAGGCATCGGCAGAAAAAAACCAGCCAATATGACTCCCGAAAAATCCGGCATGATGCGGTGAGTGTGGATCGTGCTGTGTGTCGGCTTGCCTGTGGTGTGATCTATGATGACTAGCCCACCATAAAGGCCCGCGCTGCCCCGCAGTTGCACCCAAGAAGGCAAAAATAAATTGCCAAATGCGATTCATTTTAAAGGTTTTATGAGAAAAATAGCGATGATAAAAGCCCGTTATACAAAACATGCGCAGATAATATAGCCCGATTGCGGTAAAGATAGCTGCCCAGCTAATACCCACCCAATACACAGCAAGACAACCAAGATGTAAGAGTATAAATGGAATTGCACGCCAAAGGGTAAAGCGGTTTGATACAAGCTTTTTTTCGGCGGCATCGCTATCAAACCATGCCCATAAAGCCAAGAATAAAGAACCAAGCCTCACATTGACTACTCCTTGAAAAAGCTGGCTGTGATTCGACCAATTGGTATGCCAAATTTTTTCATGACGGCATTATTCAAGACCACTTGGTCATTAACACGGTATAACCAATCATCCATCGTCACATCGATTGTTTTTCCTTTATAAGGAATTTGAAGTGCGTAAACCATATGAATGGCATTACCGTATTGTTCTCCATGCGTAATCCCCGTAACATCATCTGCAACTGCATTAAAATGGTGCGCATCAGTGCGGGTTAATTGCCATTGACGATGCTGTTTTTCTCCGTCGTCGTAAATAAAATCTTCGTCTAAGATGCCATGATCCCCGGTCCAGTGCCCATGCATGTCAACAGTAAATCGCCGGCGAACACCGCCTGTATATTTCTGTATTAGACCATAGCCTTTAACGTGACCAGTGAAATAGTCTTCCATCATCAAAACAGGGTGATTTTTTTGATAATTCTTGATCTGATTCATGCTGCATCCTTGAAATAGTAGTGCTGATATACAAACAGTGATGGTGGCCATAAATTTGTAACGTAACATGATAGAGCTTCCAAACTGAACGCCGGTAAGTTAATACCTGATTATGCCCGCACACGCGCATTTCGTCTATGCCGCCGTGCATTTGCGACAGGGCCGGTTCATCACAACAGGTCCTTGTGTTTTACCACCAGCTTTTGTTATACTTCGCGCGTTACAAATACACACACGTTTCGTCACATGCGGCGGGGTCTTTCTGGAAGAAATGGTCTTTCAGCGGGTGTTGCATGGGAGACGTGGAGGCCTAACCCTGGAGATAGTTATGAATGTTAGTATGCGTGAATTGTTAGAAGCTGGTGCCCATTTCGGTCATCGTACACGGTTTTGGAATCCAAAAATGGCATCGTACATTTTTGACTCAAGAAATAAAGTGCACATTATTGATCTTGAAAAAACACTGGTCATGTTGAATGATGCATTAAATTATATTGGTAAATTATCCAGCAATAAAGCAAAAATATTGTTTGTTGGCACCAAACGTGCAGCTCAATTGAATATTCGTGAACAAGCTACGCGTTGTGGTATGCCGTATGTTGATCATCGTTGGTTAGGTGGAATGCTGACAAATTACAAGACAGTTCGGCAGTCAATTTTTCGCTTAAAAGAATTGAAAAAAATGCGTGATGAAGGCTTGTTTAATGGCATGATCAAAAAAGAAGCTCTGATGTTGACGCGTGAACTAGATAAATTAGAACGTAGTTTGGGTGGTATACAAGACATGGGTGGCTTGCCTGATGCATTGTTTGTAGTTGACGTTGGTTTTGAACATATTGCTGTTGAAGAAGCGCGTCGATTGAAAATACCTGTGATTGGAATCGTGGATACAAATAACAACCCAGATCCAATTGACTATGTTATTCCTGCGAATGATGACTCGATGCGCGCTGTAGGCTTGTATGTGCGTTGTGTTGCTGATGCTATTTTGGAAGCTAAGATAGTCAATTCTGCAGTTAAAGCTGTTGCTGAAGTAGTTGCTGAATTAGTTGCGATCGAAAACAAATCTGAAACGGAGAATTAAGTTATGTCAATTAATGCTGCGTTAGTTATGGAGTTAAGAAAGATTTCGGGTGCAGGCATGATGGATTGCAAGAAAGCTTTGCTTGAAACCAACGGCGATCTTGAATTGGCTTTAGTTGAAATGCGTAAAAAAGGTCAAGCGAAAGCTGCTAAAAAAGCTGATCGAGTGGCCGCAGAGGGTGTGATTGAAATTGCTCGTTCTGCTGATGGTCATGATGTAGTCATGCTAGAGATCAACAGCGAAACAGATTTTGTTGCTCGAGATCTTAACTTTACTACGTTTGCATCACAGACTGTGCAGTCTGCGCTGCAATCTGGTGTGACGGATGTACAAGCTTTGTCTCAAGAAATTTTGCCAGGATCAGCACTTACGGTTGAGCAAGCTCGAGAAGAGTTAGTTGCAAAGATTGGTGAAAACATTCAATTACGCCGTTTAAGTCACTTGCATTCTACAGATGTGACAGGTTTCTACTTGCACGGATCCAGGATTGGTGTTTTGGTTGCTTTACAAGGTGGCGATGAGTCTTTGGCTAAAGATTTAGCAATGCATATTGCGGCTAGCCGTCCACAAGTTATAAACTCTGATCAAATTGATCCAGCATTAATTGAGAATGAGCGTGTAATCTTTATGGCGCAAGTTATAGACAGTGGTAAACCACCTGCAATCTTGGAAAAGATGGTAGAAGGTCGGATTGCAAAATTCTTAGATGAAGTTTGTTTGTCAGGTCAAGCGTTTGTTAAAGATCCATCAATGACAATTGCAGCTTTATTGAAACAAAAAAATGCTAAAGTCTTGGCTTTTACTCGGTATGAAGTAGGTGAAGGGATCGAGAAAAAACAAGATAATTTTGTAGAAGAGGTCATGGCTCAGGTTCATGAAAAATGATGAATCCTGATGTGCTTGGATTGAAATACAAGCGTGTTCTCTTGAAATGCAGCGGTGAAGCACTTATGGGCAATGCTGGCTTTGGCATTGACCCGAGTGTGTTAGAGAAAATCGCCAGTGATGTTGCGGCAGTACATGGCATGCAAGTACAGTTAGGCTTGGTTATTGGTGGCGGTAACCTATTTCGCGGTGCAACCTTATCTGCAGCTGGTTTGGGGCGTGTTACCGGTGATCATATGGGTATGTTAGCCACCGTTATGAATGCTTTAGCTTTGCGTGATGCTTTAGAGCGTGCGTCAGTGCCGGTGAAGATTATGTCAGCTATTCCTATACAGGGTGTAGTTCCGGCGTATGATCGCCGTACTGCGATGACTTATTTAGCCAGTGGATTTGTAGTTATTTTTGCTGCAGGCACCGGCAATCCATTTTTTACAACGGATACTGCTGCATGTTTGCGTGCAATTGAGGTTGAAGCCGAAGTTGTCTTAAAAGCCACTAAAGTTGACGGAATTTACTCAAAAGATCCGGTGAAATATCCGGATGCAGTACGTTATTCGTCATTAACGTATCAGAAGGTTTTAGATGATAAATTGGCAGTTATGGATGCTACGGCAATTTGTTTATGCCAAGAGAATAACATGCCATTACAGGTTTTTGATCTGGCTGCTCCCCAAGCATTAATCAAAATCATAAATGGTGAACTCATAGGCACAATAGTTGGATCTCAGGGAGTAGAATGATGAACGCAATCAAACTTGATGCAGAAAAAAAAATGAAAAAGGCTGCAGAGTCTTTGCAGCATGAAATGTCAAAAATACGTACTGGCAGGGCGAATGCTAGCTTATTAGATCATGTTCAAGTTGAATATTATGGACAAATGACATTGCTCAGCCAAGTAGCCAATGTTTCAGCTAGTGATGCTCGTACTTTGATCGTGACTCCATTTGAAAAAAGTCTTACAGCAGTAATTGAAAAAGCCATTTTAACTGCTGATCTGGGTTTGAATCCATCAAGTACAGGAGTGGCGATACGTGTACCCATGCCGGCATTGACTGAAGAACGGCGTAAAGAAATGATTAAGATTGTACGTGGTGAAGCTGAGCAAGCCCGGGTTAGCGTGCGCAACGCTCGCCAGGATGCAAATAAAAAACTCAAAGAGTTAGTCAAAAGCAAGACGATTACTGAAGATGATGAACGTCGTGCGAATGATGAAATTCAAAAGCTCACAGATAAATACACCGCTGAGGTTGATGTTTTATTAGCTGCCAAAGAAGCCGAGCTGATGATTGTTTAGCAACTTTCTGCGAGTAATCTTATCTGTATTTTCATGTTTATTACATGCTCAGCCGAATGTTTCTGATCTGTTGACCAGTAATGTAAAACTGGTTGACTCACAGATTCTTTTTGTACAAAAAACTGGCCCGGCCCAAGAAATTTCAGAATTAGAGCTGCATTTTCTTGGGGGCGATGATTGTTATTCCGGCTGGACAAGCATGTTTAGCACCAGACCGGATAGTTCTTTTACCGTGCATCAGGATCTGCAGTTTGGTTTTGACCCAAAATTTATTTATCAAGCGTTACTAAATTCAAATTCGCCAGACACTGTATCCGGTATCCATTCAATGCTGGTGAGATTCATTCTGGCCAAAAAAAATAATTCATACGATCGTTTTGCAAAATTTGTTGGATCTTGCCAAGATCAAACAATTAATTGTTGTATACCAATTGTTTGTAGTGATCACAATAATTCATGTGTTGCTGCGCATATATTTACGCCACAAGAAATTATTTGGAGTACTCTAGAAAATAATGATTAAAACTATAACTAATGCTGACAATTTATCACCCACGATAGGTAGGAAGTAATTGTCAATACAGCCTATTGTTGATTTATGTTTGATGTGTCAATATAGATAAGTGTAGTTTATAAGGAGATCAGCTTATGTCACAAAGAGAAATTGGACAGGTGAAATGGTTCAATGAGAAAAAGGGATTTGGATTTATCACTAGTCCTCGGGGTGATGATATATTTGTGCACTACAAAGACATTCAAGGGGTTGGTTTTAAAACCTTAAAAGAACAAGAAGCTGTAACTTATTTAGTGGAACAAGGTCCAAAAGGCTTGAAGGCTCAAGAAGTATTGGTTATGACTGCCGAGTCTTGATGTACTTTAGATCCAATCACGTGCGGGCAGATAATGTGTGTATAATTCAGCTTCATGACTGCCTGCTTTTGGTTGCCAATCATAGATCCAACGGACTTCTGGAGGCAAACTCATAAGAATCGATTCTGTACGCCCGTTTGACTGTAAGCCAAACAATGTACCTCGATCATATACCAGGTTGAATTCTACATATCGACCTCGGCGGTAACATTGAAACTCTTTGTGCTGCTCTGTAAATTTATGATTTTGGCGTCGACTTACAATAGGCATATATGCTGGCATCACGTGATTACCAATGCTTTGCATGAAATTAAAACTGTGCTCGAAATTTTTATCATGAAAATCATCAAAAAATAAGCCACCGATCCCACGTGCTTCCTGACGATGTGGCAAGTAAAAATAACGATCACAAGCGGCTTTAAAACGCGGATAAAGTTTGTCACCAAATTGTACGCATGCAGCTGCTGCAGTTGCATGCCAATGCTGGCAATCTTCGATAAAACCATAATAAGGTGTTAAGTCCAATCCACCGCCAAACCACCACACCGGCGCACCATCGTGACGCCAGGCTATAAAAAAACGCACGTTGGCGTGCATGGTTGGAACAAAAGGGTTATTTGGATGGATCACCATACTAAGACCCAGGGCATTAAACTTACATCCCTGGAGTTCAGGTCGATTTATGCTAGCAGCTGGTGGTAGAGTTTCTCCAGATACATCTGAGAAATTCACTCCAGCTTTTTCCCAGCACTTGCCACCAGATATAGCTCGCGTACGCCCACCGCCACCGGCTGGATGCTTCCAGATATCCTGCTGAAATCTGGCGTGATCATCAGCGGCGCTTAATTCATTACAGATCTGATCTTGTAGGTACAGCAGATAATTACGTACGCGATCAACTGCATCTGCAGGTAGTGCTGGATGTTCTGGCATGTTTTATCCTGAGCTTTCTGGTATAATAATGCACCTATTAAATGCAAGTAGTATGTGACGGTACAACGGCTTAATGTATCATTTTTGGAGAAACAAAGCACCATGATGTTAAATTCGCCGTTATCAATTGCGCCAATGATAGATTGGACCTACACGCACTTCCGGGTGCTGATGCGTTTATTGGCACCAAATGCATTATTATACACTGAAATGCAAACATCAGCCGCTATACAACATCAACCGCAGCGTGCATTAGATTTTCATCTAATGGAGATGCCATTGGCGCTACAAATCGGCGGTTCAGATCCGAAAATTCTGGCAGATTGTGCACGTGAAGCCGTTGCAGCGGGTTATGTGGAAATTAATTTAAATTTAGGTTGCCCGAGCTCACGCGTGATTGCTGGTCAATTTGGTGCTTGTTTAATGAATAACTCACCCAGAGTAGCCAGCTGTATCCAGGCAATCAAGCAGGCTGTAAACATTCCGGTAACTGCAAAAATACGTCTGGGGATTGATCATCAAGATAGTTATGCTTTTTTTGCAGATTTTGTGCATATGTTGGTTGATTCTGGCTGTGATAAGATAATTGTACATGCGCGTAAAGCTTGGTTAACTGGACTAAATCCAAAACAAAATCGTACTATACCGCCAATTAATTACGAATATGTTTATCAAGTAAAACAAGAAATACCCCTGATCCCAGTGGTTATCAACGGTCAAATACAAACTATTGAGGCTATAAAGGAGCATTTAAATCATGTTGATGGAGTTATGTTAGGGCGTTTGGCATGCCAAAATCCGTATGCCATCGCTGTACTGCATCATGAACTACACCCTGAAGTTGCATTACCGGCGCGTGCAGATGTTTTGCGCCAATATTTAGCGATCAGTCAAAACATTCAATCACAAAATCAGCGTAAAATACCGCTTTCACGTGTACTTAAACCATTGTTTAATATTATGCACGGATTAAAGGGATCCAGCGCATGGAAAGCAAGTTTAATGGACATTAAAGACAGTGATACCCAGAATAATTTTAGACTTTTAGAGCAAGCACTAGAGTGTTTTCAATTCACGGCGTAAAATTTTACCCACCGCACTTTTTGGTAATTCATTATAAAACTCCACGCGTCGTGGGATTTTATATCCAGTCAAATGTTTACGTGCATGGGTTAATACTTGAGCTTTAGTGAGTAACTGGTCGCGTTTTACTATGCAGGCCTTGACATGTTCATTGCCATCAGGAGTTTCAACGCCGACCACTGCCACCTCGAGGACCTGTGGCATTTGTGCAATCACCCGCTCAATTTCGTTTGGATATACATTAAAACCACTGACTATGATCATATCTTTGATGCGATCTATTAAAAATAAAAATCCTTGATGGTTCATGAGTGCGCAATCACCGGTACGTAAAAAAAGATCTGAGTAAAAAATTTCATCAGTCTCGTTTTTACGGTGCCAATATCCCGACATAACTTGCGGACCACGCACGCACAGTTCTCCAGCACTGCCAACCGGCAAGTCTATTCCTTTTGGGTCACGGATAGCTATTTCGGTTGAAGGTAATGGTAAACCAATACATTCTCTATCTAAATCAGATGGTTCAATCTTGTT
This sequence comes from Legionellaceae bacterium, assembly GCA_947505025.1. Lineage (GTDB taxonomy): Bacteria > Pseudomonadota > Gammaproteobacteria > Legionellales > Legionellaceae > CANNIJ01. The sequence continues at coordinate 11,366 of CANNIJ010000015.1, forward strand.
TATGTTGGCTTGTACTTGATTAATACTTACTGCGGGGCTGGCCTCGGTGAGCCCATAAGCTTCAGTTAGTTGGACTTTGGTAGTTTCAAACCACAGCCCAGCTAATTGTTTTGGTAACGACATGCCGCCAGCCAGAGCCATTTTAAGTTCTGAAAGATCTATATCTTTGAAATTTGAGTGGTGTAAAAGAGATGCAAATAAAGTGCTTACACCAGTAATAGCGGTGAATTTTTGATGCTTAATTTGTTTGATCATCTGTTTGGTGGCGCGAGGATCTGTAATTAAAATATTTTTTGCCCCAAGGTGTAAAAATAGCAGGCAGTTGGCGGTTAATGAAAAGATATGGTACAGCGGTAATGCGGTAATAATTATCTCTTGTTTGGATTTATGTGTATTCAATACCGGAGCAATCCATGCTGCTGTTTGTAACACATTGGCCACCATGTTTTTATGCGATAACATTGCTCCTTTACTGACTCCGGTAGTACCACCAGTGTACTGCAAAAACGCTAGATCTTCTGGCCGGATATTTGCAGGCTTTAAACTAAGCTGTGAACCATATTTCAGTGCATTGCGAAATTTTACTGCTGTTGGGAGATTATACGGTTTGATCCCAGGTTTAATATGCTTACAAATAAAGTTGAACAGACAGCGTTTAATTGGGCTGAATAAGTCACCAAATTCGTGCAAAATCACATGTTTTAATAATGGCACATCGGGTAGCGCGGCTGTAATTACCTCAGCTACGTGTGCAATTGCGATGATTGCAGTTACCCCTGAGTCACGTAATTGATGTACAAGTTCATCGCGTGTGTATAATGGATTGGTGTTCACTACCACGCATCCTGCACGTAATATAGCAAATAATGTGACTGGACTGGCTAATCCATTCGGCATCATGATGGCCACATGTGCACCTGGGGTTAGTTTTTCTTGCAAATAACATGCTAGATTACAGCTTAGTAGATCTAATTGCGCATAACTTAAAGTTGATCCTAAGTGTTGATAAGCGGTTCTATCAGCATTGTTTTTGCATGATGCGTTCAACAAATCCACTAGAGATGGATAGATCGATGGATCGATAGTATGCGCCACGTTTGGCGGATATTGTGACAACCATAAATGTTGCATACTTTAATCCTTGAAATTGTGAGCTAGCACACTCTATGTTAATATAGACTGCTCTCAAAAAAAAGGATGCAGTTCGATGAAGACCATAGAACATGCCGTGAAACAATCTGCGTTTAAATTACGCGGTCGTTTGTGTACATTGATGGTTCTTCAGGTCCTAGATACGGATCTCAAGCAGATTGAGGCTCAATTAGCCGAAGTTATATCTTGTGCCCCTAGATTGTTTGATAACAATCCTGTGGTGTTAGATGCGGCTCGTTTAGCCGGGCAAGTATTTGATGTTCGAGGCTTGTGTGCATGCCTGCGCAAGCGTGGAATTATGCCGGTTGCAGTCCAAAGTGTAGATCCCAGCATGTATGCTGAGGTAAACAATTTGGGCTTAGCTATCCTGCATGCATCAGCGTCTCAGGACAAACCAGTTAAGCTTGAAAAAGATGCGGTTGTGACTGGCAAGAAAACAAAATTAGTTACAACCCCGGTACGATCTGGTCAACAGGTCGTCTGCAAGGGCGGTGATTTAGTTGTGATAGCGTCGGTTAGTCATGGCGCAGAATTATTAGCCGATGGGCATATACATGTTTATGGCACGTTGCGCGGGCGCGCCCTGGCTGGGTTGGCAGGTGATCGCAATGCACGTATTTTTTGTCATTCACTGGCCGCAGAAATGCTATGTATTGCCGGCGTATATTGTTTGAGTGATATGATTGAGCCTGTAGACAGCCCATGTCAGATTTATTTACAAGATGATCGTATTAAAATAGAGCGAGTATGAGTGTTGCGCCGCGTTTGATACAAGCAGCATTTATTTCGGACATACATTTGCATCCAGAAGAACTTGAAATCACCGAAAGATTTTATGCTTTTATTGAATGGGCGGCAAAAAACACCGAACAGGTATATATTTTAGGTGATTTTTTACATGTTTGGCCGGGTGATGACGCATTAGATCCTTGGAGCCAGGGGATAGTTGATCGTTTGTCCTGGTTGAGCCAGCAAGGCGTACAAATTTATTTTATGCCGGGTAATCGAGACTTTTTATTGGGTGATCGTTTTATGCAGTTGAGTGGCATGCGCCGGTTAAACGAGCCAGCTGTTATACAGCTGGGCCAAGAAAAATTCCTATTAGCACACGGGGATCAATATTGCACCAACGATCGCGCACATCAATGGTTGCGCCGGCTCACACGCAATCAATATTTCCCAAGAATTTTTTTAAAATTACCATATTCTTTACGTAATCGTTGTGTTTCTGGTCTACGTAAGCACAGTCAAAATAACCGCAAAAAAACTGCCAACACATTAAGTTTGAACTTACCAGACATGTTAAACGACATGCATAATCAACAAGTAACCAAGATAATCCACGGGCACACCCATCAATATGGCATATACAATCACCAACATAATCAACAGCCATATCAAGAATATATTTTAAGTGACTGGGATCACGCACCGTATATATTGTGCTATAATAGAGCTGGATTGATCGAATTCATGCACTTTTCACTAATATCAAGAGAATGAGGTAATAAAATGCCAACAGATGCAGAACTAATAGAACAAATAATCCAATACATGACTAAACAAGAAAAACAAAAATTCGCACGCTCGAGAGAAACGCAAGGCAGTGCCACAATAAAACAAGAACTTGCAGAAAAATTTTATGCAGAAGATGGCAGAAATCAAGAGTATTTGAGATTACTCAAGACATTAATGCAAACAGCAGAAGGTTATCAGCAGTTGGCACTAATACTAACTACAGTAATGCTCAGCACGATAACTCGCCAACAATATCTAGACGAACATCCAGATTCGCTATATCAATATGCACAGGAACAAATGCAGAGTTTAATTAAATCTACATTTTCACCGAATTATGACAAATATCAGATTAATGTAGAAAATAGTGCAATTGCAATAACAACAACAGATGATGTCAGCCAAGAGTTACTAGGTCAAGTCACCGCAGCCATTAACAAACATATGCATGATGAACATGACAAAATACCTGTTGGAGATAATAAACCAAGCTTTGATACTTGGGCACAACAAGCATTAACTGAACCAGTTGCGGTGCTAGCAGCTTTATCAAGTGCTGAACATACATTAGTCCCTAGAATGAGCATGTGATGAATACCTATTTACGGATAACCTTAGATCTGCTACTTCAGAACGTGTTTCCATCAGGGGCTCCGGCTATGCCGGCAGCAACGCGCGCTGTGCTCTTGCGCGCGCCGGCACAACAAATCGCAAATGGTATCTTGTTGGAACAGGCAAAAGATTATCGTGTTATTGCCCAGGAACTACTTATTGATTATTTATTATCAGATGCGGCGAATAGCAGCACTGAACCTGCTGCAGGATCAGTGCGTGACTCGTTAGAAAATCTGCGGTTACTATTGATTAGTTTAGGTGATGATTTTGATAAAATAGATTTACAACATAAACGATCGATTGCTGGCTCACAATCTAAGTTGATTGGTCTGGCTACCAAGTTGCCTGACCATGAAAAAATCAAGCATGATACTAAGGCGTTTGTAATTGCTGCTCAGGAAATGCATGGTGAATCTAAAATCACAGTTGAAAAGTTTTATGATGCTTTGATACAAGTTAAATCCACCCTGGCATTAGCCCCAGAATATCGGCCAGCACCATCATCTCTAGGCCCTACAGGCCCATAAAAAGTCACTGCAGATTTAAACCAGCTCTCTGACCCAAGCTTGAATTAATCTACTTAAACGTTCTGCCGCCAAATTTGCCGTATGTATCACTGACTCATGGCTGTGGCTCTGCGTGGCTAGACCAGTAGCATGATTAGTAATGACACTAACCACCGCAACTTGCATGCCGCAATGATTAGCAACTAAAACTTCAGGTACCGTGGACATTCCAACAGCATCTGCTCCCCAACTACGAAACGCACGAATTTCTGCTGCAGTTTCAAAATGAGGCCCTAAAACACTCAAATAAACGCCACGGTGCAACGTGATCTCCGCTTTTTTAGCGCTCACTACAAAGTGCTCTAGCAATACCGGATGGTACGCTTGATCTAAAGGATAAAAACGTGGTCCAAATGCATCATCATTCGGCCCGACTAACGGATTGCTCGGTTGTAAATTGATATGATCAGTAATTAACATTAATTCGCCAGGACCAACATCTGCCCGCAAAGATCCGGCAGCATTGGTAGCTAAGAAGTAGTCACATCCAAGCACACGCAGGGTGCGAATATATGTGCGCACCGTCTCATCATTTGGGCCTTCATATGCATGTGCACGGCCTTGTAAACAAATAACATCCAGACCATTTAGCGTACCAAAAACCAATTGTCCGGCATGCCCAGCTACTGTAAGAACAGGAAAACCCGGCAATTCTGAGTATGGAATGCTCACGGCATTCTCTAGTGTCTGCGTTAATATACCCAAACCGGATCCCAGAACAATCCCTAAACGTGGCGTAAATGTTTTTGGCATACGTTGTTTTATAATTGCAGCCGCTGTATGGATATTACTTGTGGGCTGGATGCTCATATTGTTTCCTTGATCAAACTATTTAAGGTGCTGATTGTAATCGTTGCAGGTCATGGTATGCAATAGGTGAAATATACTGCTAGGCTAATATAAGGCGGATCAGATCAGGGATACATAAGATGCAATCAAATGAGATGGTCATTAGGATAACTGGAGATTCCGGTGATGGCGTGCAATTGGTTGGTGAACAGTTAACTTTGAGCGCAGGTCGGTCCGGACGTGACGTACAAACATTACCAGATTTTCCCGCGGAAATTCGCGCCCCTGCGGGTACAGTTGCGGGTGTATCTGCTTTTCAATTATCTATAGCTAACCATGCGATTTTTACTGCTGGAGAAACCTTAGATGTATTGGTCGCCTTGAATGCTGCAGCTCTTAAGAAAGCTTTGCCATATTTATCACATGATGGCTTGTTAATCTTAAATGAGGAAAGCATGCAAGCAAAAGATCTGGATAAAGCAGGTTATAGCGCAAGTGAGTTACAAACCGCATTAGCTCCATACCAAGTACTGTCGTTGCCATTGATTACGCTCACATTACAAGCAGTTTCCAGCTTAGGATTATCTGTTGGTCAAGCAAAAAAATCTAAGAATTTTTATGTGTTAGGTGTGGTTCTATGGTTATTTGATTTAACTGTAGATAGTACCAGCACATTTATACGACAAAAATTCAAAGCAAATTCGATTATTATGCAGGCTAATGAGTGTGCTTTATTAGCTGGGTATAATTACGCGATGACTTTGGAGTTAAGCCGCAGACAATTTTTATTAGGACCATCCCAGCCAGCTTTGGGCTTATACAGGCATATTACCGGCGTTGATGCAGTTAGTTTAGCTTTGGCAGCATTAGCCGTGCACACCCAGATACCATTATTAGTTGCAGGTTACCCAATCACTCCATCCTCAGCAATTTTACATGCGTGTGCAACATTAAAAGATTATGGCATTGAGCTATTTCAAGCTGAGGATGAAATAGCTGCATTATGTGCTTGTTTAGGAGCGTCATTTGCTGGCAGGTTAGCGCTAACTTGTACTTCTGGTCCAGGATTGGATTTAAAAAGTGAAAGCTTAGGCTTGGCAGTGATTACAGAGTTACCATTAGTCGTAATCGATGTACAGCGTGCGGGTGCCTCTACCGGTATGCCGACAAAAACTGGTCAAAGTGATTTGCGTCAAGCGTTGTATGGTCGACATGGAGAAGCGCCATTACCGGTGTTAGCGCCCCACACTCCAGCCGCTTGCTTTGATATTATTTTAGAAGCCTGGCGTTATGCAATTCATTATATGACGCCGGTGATTGTTTTAATGGATGCTTATTTAGCTACTGCAGCACAACCATGGATTATTCCTGACACAGATACACTGGAGTTTCCAGTGATAGATATGAACCGTTTTGCACAACCATATCAGCGTGATGAGCGATCTAGTCGCAGCTGGAATATACCCGGAACGCCAGACTTGATGCATCAGATCGGTGGCTTGGAAAAGCAAGGTGACCAAGGTGCAATCAGCTACGATGCAGATAACCATGCACACATGGTAGCTTTGCGAGCAAAAAAAATTGATGGAATTGCGCGGGAATATGCACCATTGGTTTTGGAAGGAGAACCGCTGGCAGAGTTATTATTGGTAGGGTGGGGCAGTACTTACGGTGCGCTAAAAAGTGCAGCTGCAGAGTGCCATACACAAGGAATTAGTGTGGCTTTATTGCACTTACGGCATTTACATCCTTTACCCGAGGATTTAGGCATGCATTTGTCAGGTTTTAAGCAGGTAGCGGTGGTGGAATTAAATTCTGGTCACTTGTGTGAAGTATTGCGGGCCAAGTATTTATTGGATTTAAGGTCGATTCAGCAATGTAATGGGCAACAGTTTTCCACCAGAGAGCTAGTACATACTATTATCGATATGACCAAGGAAGCACAACATGAAACAGTACTCGCGTGAAGACTTCGTACATCCTACAGCAGAAGTACGTTGGTGCCCTGGATGTGGTGATTATGCGGTTTTATCTGCGGTACAGCGTGCGTTAGCAAATCTAGGCCTGCCACCAGAGAAACATGTATTTGTTTCTGGGATTGGTTGTGCCGGACGGTTGCCATATTATATGAATACATATGGCTTTCATACCATTCATGGTCGAGCATTGGCGGTTGCAACTGGATTAAAATCTATGCGTGATGATTTGAGCGTATGGGTGATTACTGGTGATGGAGACGCTTTAAGTATCGGTGGAAATCATTTTCTGCATTGTCTGCGACGTAATGTAAATGTAAATATTTTATTATTGAATAATCAAGTATATGGGTTAACTAAAGGACAATTTTCTCCAACATCACCATTGGGTCAGGTAACAAAAACCAGTCCTGATGGAGTGGTGAGTGCAGCATTAAATCCAATTAAATTAGCTTTGGCAGCCGGGGCTACATTTGTGGCACGTGCTGTAGATAAAGATCAGGCGCATTTGATCGATCTATTACAACAAGCGCATGCACACCCAGGGACTAGCTTGATTGAGATCTATCAGGATTGTCATGTGTTCAATCCAGGGGCCTTTGATAGCTTTTCTGCAAAAAATCAACGCGCTAATAATGTAGTGTATTTAAAATCAGGTCTGCCATTGGTGTATGGAGCAAATCTAGATCAAGCATTAGTTTTAAAACAAGGTCAATTGGTTATTGATGGATTTAATGCACCGGATGTTGCGTACCATGACTCTAGCGATAGCTTAGCGGCAATGCGCTTGGCTGAACTCAGTCACCCAGATTATCCAGTACCATTGGGAGTGTTCTATCAAGCGGTACGTGAGACGTTTAAATTTTCATGTGCCGTGAAAAAAACCATGGCTGACTTACCTGCATTTTTTAGCGGAGTGTAATTAAAATTTATTTGATCACACTGGAGTGTAACGTGCGATCAAATAAACATACAGGCTGTTGATTACTTCATGCATTGCGAGTACTGATCAGCTATATGCGCATTACGTTTATTCATAGCTTGTTCAGCTATGATTTTTTGTTGCGGATTTAGCATCAAGTATAATTGATGTTGCGCTATTGCTTGTGCTCTCATGAAATCGCCAACTAATTGAGCTTTTTGATTTATTAGGTGATCAAGCTTTAATGGATTCATGTTTTCTGTAAAAACTTCGTGTTGTATTTTCACTCGAAGATCTTGCATACGCGCATATTTGTTGCTAACAGTAGCTCTCATTTGTTCTTGTATAAGTTTTAATTGAGCCACTTGTGCGGTATCAAGATTAAGATCTTTAGCTATGTGCTTCATGTGCATAATTCGGTCGCCGCACCACCATGATCGATGTTCATTATCAGCAAAGGCTGCACTACCTGCAAGCAAAGATATTACTAAGATTGATGTTTTAATAATATTGCGACTCATAATATTTCCTTTTTTTGTTGAGACCTTTAAAGTATAGATATGTTAGAAGCCTTTGCAAACAGTATTATTTATTTGCGCGCAAAAATCATTAAAACCCAA
>CANNIJ010000016.1 GCA_947505025.1 Legionellaceae bacterium
TCCATAAAGAAAGGTATTCTCTTCCATGCTCGCAACCAAGTCAAGACTTTTTGACGATAATCTTTGTGCGATTAATTTTGCTCCATACAAACACGTAGTTTTTTCATGGCATTTTTTTCCAACTGACGTACACGCTCTGCAGAAATCCCGTGACGCGCAGCTAATTCATGTAGAGTTGGAGCTTTATCGTCATTTAACCAGCGTGACTGCAAGATATCTTGACTGCGCGAATCCAAACATGCTAGTGCATTATGTAATTGTTCGCGCAAGCGCTGCTCTACGCTTTCATTCTGATAAATTAAAGCAGGATCATTGGCTGGATCATGCAAATAAGCGGCTGGGGCTGATTTGTACGAACTACTATCATCATCCTCATTAATATCTAAATCATACGCTGTATCCATGGCATTTAAGCGCCGCTCCATCTCCAACACATCTTGCGGCATAACCCCTAAATCAATGGCTATTGCCTCAATCTCATCATTTTTCATCCAGCCTAAACGTTGCTTCATCTGACGCATATTAAAAAATAACTTACGTTGCGCTTTAGTAGTTGCAACTTTAACTATGCGCCAGTTTTTAATCACAAACTCATGAATTTCAGCTTTGATCCAATGCACAGCAAACGAAACTAAACGCACCCCTATATTTGGATCAAAACGTTTGACCGCCTTCATCAATCCAACATTACCCTCTTGAATCAAATCCTCTAATGGCAGACCATAACCAGCATAACCTCTGGCCACACGAACCACATACCTTAAGTGGGCCAAAACTAACATACGTGCAGCCTCTAGATCACCGTCACGGTGAAAGCGTACCGCACAACCAAACTCCTCCGCCTGCGTTAGGAATGGCAGTTGGTTAACTCGGTGTATGTATGCATCTAAACTGCCTAGAGGCAAGCCTAAAATGGCTAATTCATTACTAAATCTCATCTACCCCCCCTACTTTATGCGCTTATTGTACTATGTACGTCCAAGGCAATCAATACTGCGCAAATGATACCTGACAAACAGCTCCGCGAAAAATCCAGCTAAACATGTTGTAGCTATCACGAAGATAATCAGCTCTGTCGGGGAAAAAACCAGATATTCTGGTTGCCAGGATAATAACACGCCCGTATTATACAATGACTGATTAGCTAAGAAACAAATCAGCTGAACAACTAACCCGGCTAACACGGCACTAATTAAACCATAACCCACACCTAAATATAAAAATGGACGTATAATCCATCTTTTGGTTGCTCCCATACGTAACATTAAATCAATATCAGAAGTGCGCTCAGCCACCAACAAACGTAGTGAGTGACCAATATTTAGTAGCACCATACAACTGACCAATATCATACCAACCCGTATGGTTTGTATAAAAAACATCACCCAATTCTGTACTTGCTCAAGCCACTCCAAATCTAAAGTAGCGTGTGCAACCAACGGATCTGATTTGATCTGTGAAAATAATTTTTTTAATTTTTCAGGCGTATTAATTTTAGGCTCAGGTGTTATATGAATAACCACTGGCAATGGATTGCTGGGTAAATCATGTAGTAATTCACGCATACCCTGTTGTTTTTGCAACACGATCAAGCCTTGCTCAGCTGATACACTAACTGCGGAACTTACCCCTGGTGTGGCACGAAGTTTAATTAGCAAATTTTCTTCTGCTTGTGCTGAGCTCGTAAGCGACAAATACAAAGCTATGCGCGCTTCAGATTTCTGCCAGCGTACAGACCAATTATGCACGCTCTCGATAACCACCCAACCCAAAACCAATAAAGTTAAAGTTGCTGCAATTAATAATAAATTTAATCCTGTAGTCAGCGTCTTTTTATGTAGCAATAACAAACTTTGTTTATATGATCTGTGACGCTCGGATAACCATGCAGAAAATATACTTTTTACCATAACTTCCCACCCTTCAATAAAAGAATTCGATGTTTCATCCCAGCAATTAATGACAAATCATGCGTGGCCATTAAGACTCCGACCCCAGAATGATTTAACTGCACAAGTAAATCCATCATTTCCTTAGATAAGTTGGGATCTAGATGTCCGGTCGGCTCATCCGCCAGAAGTAATGTTGGTTTATGTACTACTGCGCGCGCAAATCCCAAACGCTGTTGTTCACCCCCAGACAAATGTTTGGGTAGCATATTTTCTTTTTTTAACAAACCAACCCGATCCAAGGCTGCATGCACGCGCTTATTAATTGCCCGGGGATGTTGTCCAAGAATTTCTAGAGTTATTGCTACATTTGCAAATACACTACGATCCCAAAAAAATGCCGGGGATTGGAACGCCAGGCCTAAACCAGACCTATATGCTGCAATTTTACGCCCACGCAATTCACTAAGATTTTGCCCATTAACAATGATTTGTCCAGATGACGGGGTTTCAAGACGGGCAATTAGTTTTAGCAATGTACTTTTGCCAGCACCCGAATGCCCGGTAAGCAGGACCATTTCACCTGGCTCCATGGACAAATCCACCTGATTTAAAACCGGCTCTGCGCCAACATATCTTTTACTTACTTGGTGGCACGTCAACATTGCTCCTCCTGGATTAAATCGGCGGGTTAAATAACGCATCGACAAAGTTTTCTGCATTAAAGACTCTCAAATCCTCAATGCCTTCGCCAATTCCAATATAGTAGAATGGAATCTTCAATTCATGTGCAATTGCAAACAAAAGTCCACCTTTTGCTGTACCATCAAGCTTGGTCATAATTATACCTGTAACACCCATGGCCTGATGAAATTCACGTGCTTGATTGCGAGCATTTTGCCCGGTACTTGCATCCAGTACCAACCAAACCGCATGTGGTGCTGCGGTATCAATCTTTTGCAGAACCCGCTTAATCTTTTTTAGCTCTTCCATTAAATGATTTTGTGTGTGCAAACGTCCAGCTGTATCTGCGATCAATATGTCAATGCCGCGTGCTTTTGCTGCCTGATAAGCGTCAAAAATTACTGAAGCACTGTCTGCGCCAGTTTTTTGTGCAATCACATTAATATGATTACGTTGCCCCCAAGTTTGTAACTGCTCAACTGCTGCAGCACGAAATGTGTCACCAGCCGCCAGCATCACTTTCTGACCTTGATCCTGAAAATGTTTGGCTAACTTACCAATACTCGTAGTTTTACCGGCCCCATTAACTCCCACCATCAAAACCACTTTAGTGGCCGTGGTGTCATTAACTACCGTAGGTGTATTTATTGTCAAGCATGTTATCAGGCGCTGTTTTAATGCCGCGAGTACTGCCGATGAATCGGCTAATTCCTTATTGCTCAGGCTGTTTTGTAGGTCTATTAACAAATGATTTGCATATACATGTCCAACATCAGCCTCGATCAGAATAGATTCCAACTCTTCAAATAAAGCGGCATCCATTGGCTGTTTGCCACTAAAAATTGTGTTTATACGCTGACCAAAATTATTGCGTGTTTTACTTAAACCACTGCGCCAGCGCTGCAATATACCTGGCGCCTTAGGTGCATTGTCAACAGCAGCGTCATTGTCGTTCTGCTGGCTGCAGGTTTGATTTCGCTTGAACCATTCAATCATAAGATATACAAACCAAGTAAAATGTGAAATTCTATCGAAAAATAGTATACCTGATTGAGCTATAAAATACATGAGACAATATATTCGGATAATTGGCGGAAAACATCGGGGTAAAAAATTGAGTTTTCCAGATGCAGCCGATTTGCGACCGACTCCAGATCGTGTACGAGAAACCTTGTTTAATTGGCTGATGCATGAAATCCGCGGCTCAAACTGCTTGGATGCTTTTGCTGGTAGTGGCGCATTGGGTTTTGAGGCCTATTCGCGCGGAGCTAGTCAGGTGACTATGCTTGAAACAGCACCAAAAACATATGCTAGTCTACAGCACTGGACCCATGATTTTAATTCACCGACACTGCGCGTCATGAGTCAAGATGCTTGTAAATATTTACTTTCAACCTCAGATCAATTTGATATAATTTTTCTTGACCCTCCTTTTAATCAACCGCATCAGCTGGAATGTTTACACACGCTAGCACAACTACCAGTCCTAAAGTCAGGTGGATGGCTATATTTAGAAACTCCAAATGAGATCAATTTACCGCCGGATCGCTTTGAAAAAATCAAACAAAAACGCTATGGTCAAGTACTATCAACCCTCTATAAAAAACGCCCCTTGACAAGCGATGACACAGCTGTTTCAATCAATAAAATACTCACGGATGGAATGACATTTTCCTTATGACTTCTTCTGGTAGGAATCTCAAGCTCAGGATGATGCGTTTTTTTAGCCTCAACACTCTGATTATCAGCGCTTTATTGGCCGGCTGTGCGCATACAACGCACCGTAATCCACCCTACAATGCTCCCAGCGATGACGCTAGTATAAAGTTAGCTGAGGCGGCAAGTTCTGTCAGTGACTCAATGATGGAGATGGCACGTGTTGAAAAAGTTATTACGCCCCCAGAAAGAGATAACACATTAAATATTCCAAATACCTACACGCTACAAACACGTGCCACAGTAGATTGGGCTGGGCCAATTCACGAGCTCACTCAACGTATTGCTAGTGCAGCACATTTTAGATTACGCGTTCTAGGTGAGCCGCCTATTTTACCGGTTTTAATCAGCTTAAACAGACAAGATCATAGTTTAGCTGAGTTATTGCGTGACATAGATTACCAAGCCGGAAAAAAAGCTTCCATTCATGTATATCCAAACAGCCAGGTGATTGAATTACGCTATGCTAATCGATATTCATAAGTACACCCGCCGAGGGTCATGGTCAGCTCTATTATTTACCCTGATTTCTGGGTGTGCGTCGCATAATACGTCACAGCCCACGTTCATTGGTAATACTGATTCTTTGGCTGGTTTACAGTCTTTATCGACCACCAAGCGCACAAAAGCACAAAAAGCCGATTCGATAAGTAAAATACGCGAGATGGCCCTGCAAGAAACAGCCTTGAGTGTGGGAGCACAATCAGGGCTGGCTTGGAGGGCCAAATATATAGATGATGAATTGATAAAACAAGCCCGTAACCTTGATGCTATTTATGATTTTAATGCTTTAGTCCTTGAGAATGATGTTTTACCTCCAGTACTTTTAGAGGGACGTAAAATGTTAAATATGGCGGATACGCAAACAATTCGTATATCTGATCGTACATATAAAGTAACTAAACAAGCACGTTTTGTGACTTCATCACCAAACTGGCGTCAGTATTTATGGATGGATTATCGCCCACCAGAGACACCACATATCAGCCTGCTACCCAAGACAAAAGAAGAGTGCGCACTATGGCGCGCATATGTTTCTCAGGGGTGGAATAATGGTGCAGAACAAGCCAATACCATTCTAGAGGAAAGTATTGCACGTCTCAAAGAAGATTTCTCAGGAATGATCTTATATAGAAAATTACTTGCAATGAACATGGTATCACCACCATACGTTTCGCATACTGAACTTGGCGTTACCGGGGATGCAGCAGAAATGCATATCGATGACCGTGTATTACGCATAACAGCTTTGCCGGCTTTAAACGTCAATAGTAACGAATGGCGTGCTGCTGTATCAAAAGATGAGCAGATATTGGAAAAATTCAATAACATGGCCAAACGTATAGATGCGGCTAAAATCGTAATGACAAATAAAACCTGGCAACCAATAATTTTGCCCCAAGGCGATCCCGCACATGATCAGGAGATGCATTGAACACTGAACTAATGCCAAATGAGCCAACCAGGTTCTCTCCAGCCTTTATGGATAAGATGCTCGAGCATGCGCAAATACTAAATGCTTCCGATATAACGCTACAAACAGGATCGCCTATATTTATTGAGGTCTACGGGCGCTTGATGAAAATCACTAAACGTGATCTTTCAAATACAGAGCTTGGGGATCTAATCAACAGCATTTATGGTCCTAACGGTACCACCCAGCTGTTATCAGGCAAAGACATTGATACTCATTATGAATTTAGACCAAACCGAGGGATCCGTTTTCGCTACAGGGTTAATGCAACTGCATGCTTGGTCGACGGGCATGATGGTATCCAGATTACATTAAGAACCATTCCGACACTGCCGCCAGCACTCGACACCATGGGATTGCCTGCAGATATTTTAGCCGCGTTGGCTCCTCATGAGGGTATTGTATTTATTACCGGGGCGACTGGATCAGGAAAATCAACTTTATTAGCCTCCATAATACGTGATCTAATTGAAAAAGATGATTCTAATCGTAAAGTTTTAACTTATGAATCGCCCATTGAGTTTGTCTATGATGACATAGCGACTAAATCTGCATTAGTTAGTCAATCTGAAATCCCACGTCACCTGCCTTCTTTTTCTGAGGGTATCAGGAATGCTTTACGTCGTAAGCCTCGTTTAATAATGGTAGGCGAGTGCCGTGATCCCGAGACAATTAGTGCAGCTCTAGAGGCATCACTAACCGGACATCCAGTTTATACCACCTTGCACACCGCTGGTGTATCAGAAACCATGCGGCGTTTGGTAACTTCTTTTGCGCGCGAGGAAAGAGTAGGCCGAACGATCGATATTTTAGAAACCATAAGATTATGTATCTGGCAAAAACTAGTCCCTGCAGTGGATGGAACTCGAGTAGCTTTACGTGAGTATTTGATCTTCAATGAGGAAGTTCGTGACCTGTTATTGGCATGCGATCCTAATGAAGTAACTACAAAAACACGACAATTAGTGCGTGAACGTGGCCAGCTGATGACTGTTGATGCTGGAGAAAAATTCCAGCAAGGATTAATCAGTGAGCGCGTGTACAAACTAATCCTGGCTGGCACAAAGGAAGCATTTTAGGCCCAGTCAAAAGCTGTTCTTATGTCATTATTCCGTAAAAAATTGCAAAAAAATCAACACTCTGATTTGGAATACTTAAGTTGTTTAAGATCCTCCGATTTTTGGTTTGGCTGATCCAAGCTTGGACATTATAGAATCTGTCTTTTTTTCAGTTGCTGCTTTTGTTTTTCCGCTCATGCCGGCAGCAGCTTTGCCTGTCTCTTCACCGCCCTTCTCTAGTTTTCCTTTTGTCTCTTCATTCCACTGTGCCAATTCTTGACCTACTGACTCAGGGTGCCCTCCGATCCAACGTAAGACTTTATCTGGCAAGGCATAAATTAATGTAAAAGATTTTTGCACTATAGTTAAATACATTGAAGTGTAAATTACAATAGCAAAAAAACCGGCATATAAAGAAGCCCAACTCACATATCCAGGTGCAGGACTCACTGAATAAAAACTACCGCTATCTGCTACGGGGTTCACTATACCTGTAGTGTACGAGGATACATGCTCAAACCCCACATTTAGGACCCAAACACCTATATAGCACATAGCTATAGCAGTTATATAACCAATAATCATCATTGCAGGGCGCAAAAATACATTCATTAAAATCATCAGTGCTTGCTCACCCTTGCCTAACATACCCTCACCTTCAGGATGAGTTATACCCAGAGCAACTATCGGGGCTGCAACCATCGCTTCTATTACAGCCATTAACCATGCAATAACTCCAAATGTAAAAATCATATATGGATAAATTGGGATATAATAAGCAGTTGTGAACCCTACGCCGACCATTATAGCCATCCAACTCATTACTAATGGTATTGCTAATCCCCACAGGAAGATCATTCCAGGAATCACAGCAAATATCACTGCATAAATGCCAAAAGAAATCCACATATTAACCATGTAATTAATATATGCTGTACCCATCAGAGCTAATGCAACAATTGGATTGTCGCCAGGGTGGCTAATATAGCCAACACCAGTGACAAAGATCTGAACCATTGTCATCATAGGGACATAAATTAATGCTTGTATAATCACATCAACAAGGCTAGCGATTCCAGATATAACTACATTAAAAATTCCAAGAATTATATCATTGTAGAATAAGTCGCCTAAAGATCGGCCTACACACCATCCCAATATGTTTAAACCACAATCAAAATTCTTGCGTGGCAGCTGCAGCATACTCGAAGTCATTGCAATATTCATATTTATACTCAAAGGTGGAGCCACTAAACCTGGCTGCCCGGGTAGTTGCACCATGGCAGCATTATTTACAAATCCGTAGGCTGTAGAGGCAGCATCCCCTGTTGTCACATTACGAGCTGCTGTATTGGCCAGGTTTGGAGGATTAGTTCCAATTAATGTTAGTACAGGAGTCAATACGGTTGAGGTTTTTGGGAAAATCAGGCAATATAATGTCGTTGAGTCAGTAGCACACACTGTAGATGGGTCTATAGTAGTACTTAGGTTTGTTATTGTACTTGGGAATCCTGAGTCAGAATCAACATCAGCTGCACTGCTTGTAGCACTACCACTTAAATTAACTAAATCAAAGAAATACTGTCCAGCCGTCATCCAGCCATTGGCTTCTGCACCCGCGATAAATTCGCGCATTTTTTGCGCGCCACTAGCATTCTCTGCTTGTGCTGCCAAATTCAATGATGGCATCATCACGCCATTATAATCATATACCGAACCCACCAATTCTGATCCAGCAAATAAAGATGAACCTGTGGGTTCGCCCCAACTGGTGCAAGTGTTGCTACTATTAGTACAATATGATCCGTTAGACATTTTGGGCAGTCCAAAAGCATCGTTGGCTTGGGGTGGGTGACTTGTGGAGTTATTGGTCGTTGGATCGCCGGAGCTTGAATTGAGTTGCGGATCATTGCTAATCATACTTTGTGCGGTTTGACTTAAGTCATCGTACATTTGCTGCAGAGCTAGCGCTCGCGTATTATTAAAAGTCGCAGATTCAGATACGCTCATAGATGGAACTTGTTGCATTGCATTCCATGTCATGGTTCCACATTTGCCATCAAAGGAGAGATAAGTTGCTTGGGTGGTTGTACTGCTGGTGCTGGTTGATTGGAAATTAGGCATGTTGACAGTAAAAGTCGTGGCACTCCGGTTCTGTTCCTGTACCTTAACAAAATCAACTGTATCTATAAAACTCGGAACACTAGTGTTACAGAAGGCAGCACTATAATTAGGATCTTTTTCATTGCATATACCGCCATTACCCGAAGTCTTATTCAAAGATTCACGCTGAGCTTCAGCCTGTTTTTGCAGCCCGAGCATACAAACTTGGGCGCTAAGAATGTTCCCTGCGCCAGTATAAAGGAGTCCTAAGTTAGCTGAGCTGGTTGAAGTTACGCTACTTGATTGAGCTTGCACAATTTTACCGCCACTATTCAAATAACCTAATGCCGCGTTCCATATTTTGTCTGCAGCACCCACTCCTTGTACCACCACCCACATAACAAAAATTTGGATCAAACAATACCCTGAAGCTTTTGGCAGTAATAATGCCAAACCCAGCGTCGCGCGCACAGGGATCCAAACAGATGACCATTTATGGCCTAACATCTCACCTTCATGCGCCGTATTCATCGTGCCTACGATCAGGGTGTACATAATCACAATCCCACCCAAAGCAAGTACTGCGGCATTAAACACGGCAAACATAGCACCCATGATTTGTGATCCAGTGCCATGTAATACACCATCCACAACGCCGAAAATATCAGATAAAAAAACCACAGAGATATCACTTAAAGGTGGGGCAAAACTAAATGATGAATCCGCTGCCATCACTATCGCTGGACAAAGCAAAGCTGCCAACAACAATAGTAATCTCATGTTTTTTTCCTTAATATAAGGTACTTGAACCAAGAGCTCAGAGAACAACTAAAGTTTCTCGTCTGAATAATAAACAGCCAATAACTATAGCGAAAAGCTAAAACCAATGCGATCATCCATACAATCAGACTGAGTAATATTCCAACCACAGTTCCATAAAAACATTGGTATATGACATATATCAACACAACAAACGAAGCTAGTAACATATATAAACTCAACCGATGTAGATCTCGAGCTTGCAGGTTTAACTGCAGATCAGTTAATTTCTTTCGAGTGACGACTTCCTCAAATGTTAAGCTGCTGGCCTGAGGTTTTTGTAAGATAAATAAATGCTGAAACATTTTAGATATGTAAACAAAGAATGATTGGGTGCGATCCCAATCTGACCATACACGTACTCTAAATATACTAGAAAATAAACCCTTAATCCTTGATTCCGAAGTTTTTTTCATAAGCTGCATTATTCCTTGTGCGGCCAGACTATGGGACTCTGGCGCTGCCAGATCATTTAATATATTCTTATAGTCATAGTTACAAGAATACATATTAACCTTTATGTCGTCCAATACTTTACAGGCCTAAATTAAGAGTAGACTATGCTAGATATAAGTCACGAAGCTTCAGCAAATTATTGGTATGAATTTAATGACCCGATGATCTATCGGGTGGTAATGTTTATGGAAAGTGTTGAATCTTGGACTTTAGATGATGATCCGCTAGTCGAGGCGTCAATCCTGGCTCTAGCCCAAGCAATAGAAAACAGCAGTTCTATCAACATTGACTCCGTTGGCCATGAAAAATCTTTTATTAAATTAATCTCTCAAATTAAAACCGGACGAGGACTGCGTTTGCTGCAGGCCATCGATGCTCTACATCCAGGCAGCGCGAGTAAAGTCTTAATGTATGCTGAGGCGGCTAGCCGTGAGTCTCAGGGGGACGCGGCTTTTTTCCTGAAACGCAATATAGTTTTTGAACGACTAAGATTATTGGCCAGGACTTTTTCAGATACACGATTACAATTAGTTGAACGCGCTATTGAGGGGGAAGTGTGATGCCTAAACTGAAAAAAATATTTTTAATTTTAATCTGCGCAGCTTTGCCAGCACTGACAAATTCCGCAGAATTCTTCCCCAACCATAACTCAGGAAATATTCAGTCGAATGATGAGCTAACTTTGATCGCAAACTATTTGCTCAGACTAGGACAGTACATGGGATACAATTTACAACAAGACGCGCCAGAATCAGAATCCCCAAGTGATACATTGCTCACATATTTATCTGACAGCACTTCCCAGACATTGGGTCAAAAGATTTTTGAACAAACGGCTTGGGTAACAATCCTGGGAGCAATCCCGGTCAACACTTCTAGTCAGGAAGTCCAAAATTTTGTTCCCTCAAGTAACCCATCGAACGCAATCAACAAACAAGCAAATTTTACTTTTGCCAATTATACAAAAGAAGATTCGACTGGCATATCTGTTATTCCTAATATTGACCATAAAGAATATATCAATGACCCGGGTTCTCAATCTGCGCTGAATATTTTATCCACTGAAGACTCTACATTTTGCGATCCACCCTCATCCACTACAAGCAGCACGTCATCCACAACAAGCAGCAATCCGTGTCTGTCAACAAGGGTAATTATGGATAATGTCTTAGCCGACATCATGACAGATAATAAGCTACCAGACGCGGGTAGCATTTATTCTGAACAAAACTTAGCAAGTTTAGCCGGGCAATTGAATAGCAATACTTTAACTGCGCCATTACTCTATGATGTTGATGGTTCTAGCACGTCTAGCTCAGAAAAAAGTACTGGCTTGCCCAGCAAAACGCAAGCTCAACAAGCTGGAAATTTTGTACGCTATATTATTAATGAGCTATCAGCACAATCATTTTTTAATAAGACTGCATACTCAACAGAGTGGCTAAGTGCATACCCTAACGGTTCAGCAACATTAGTCGGAGACACCAACGCTCAATCAACACAATTACAAGCCCAAACTAACCTGGAAAACTACTTTACCAGTCTTAGAGCCTTTACTGCTCAAAGCTCAGTGGCAATCAATAATATATATGGCATACTATCAAAGCGTATGGCACAAAGTACCCCTGCAGATAGTAGCCAGAAATCTTCAACCAGCAGTCAAGCATTAAGTGAATATCAACTGGCTTCTTGGCGAATTTATGACCCAACGCACCAACAACAATGGATCGATCAACTCAATACTGCATCTGCTGCCACAGTACAAAAAGAAATAGCGATCTTACTGTCTGAGATGAACTATCAATTATATTTAAATCGCCAACAGGAAGAAAGAATTTTATTAACGAACAGCATTCAACTGTTACAAGCTTTAAATCTGAACAAACCAGTTCTAGCCAGCTCATCAGGCCAGGTGAGTACGACCGTAAATTAAAGTTAAGGTGCGCTTGATGCAATCAAGCGTATAATGCTTTATAATAGCAACCTACTTTGACTGAATGCGCGCATTCCTAAGATAAATTGGTAACTCACGCGCACATTCTACTCTATGGTGCATACTTTTATCGTGTTGGTTGCTTGCGGTCTGAATCATAACACAGCCCCAATTGAGGTGCGTGAACTCCTGGCTTGGCCTGCTGCAATGCATGACCAACTAATTCGTCGATGGATGGATTTGCCTGCAGTTCAGGAAGTTGTACTGTTATCTACTTGTAACCGCACTGAAGTCTATTGCCACATAGATGATTCACCAGAGCGTGTTAGCGCTTGGTTTTCACATGTACATCATGTGTCTATCAACCGCCTCCGGGATTATCTTTATACACACTCAGGGATTGATGCAGTCAAACATATCATGCGTGTCGCCAGCGGTTTGGACTCCATGATGCTAGGCGAGCCGCAAATATTAGGGCAACTCAAACAAGTGTATCAAAGTTCACAAAACTGTAGTGCTCTCAATGGAACATTACGTGAGATGTTTCAGTATGTTTTTCGCGCGAGTAAAAATATCCGGCAAAATAGTGGGGTTGGACGTCATCCAATCAGCATAGCCAGTGCTGCTGTACAACTTATATTACAAGCCTGGCCCGAAAACACCGCTTTAAATGTGCTATTAATCGGATCTGGAGAAACAGCCGAGCTAGTGGGTAAGTATCTACATCAACAAGCACGACATAATTTTACCATAGCAAGTAGAACCAGTGATCATGCGCAAAATCTAGCCGACATGGTCTTGGGAAAGGCCGTTAACATCACCGATCTGGCGCTGCATCTGCCAGAAGCTGACGTGGTTGTATCTGCAACTTCATGCCCACTGCCATTTATAAGTCGTAGTTTAGTCCAATCGGCATTATCTACGCGCAATAATGCCAAAATGTTTTTTTTAGACCTGGCTGTACCACGCGACATAGAAGCAGAGGTCAGCGAAATTCCAGGAGTAACTCTTTGTAATATCGATGATTTAAGTGCATTTATTACTCACGGCCTGGCTGAGCGTCAAGCTGCGGCAAAAAACGCAGAACTAATGATAGAACAAGCAATACTAGATTATGAGCGTATTAACCGAGCACGCCAAACAAAACATATAATCTGCAATTATCGTCAGAGAATGCAACAATTAGCTAATGTAGAATTAACTCATGCAATCAATCAAATAAATATCGGTAAAGATCCAGCTACCGTATTAAGTGAGTTTAGTGAGAAGTTAATTAATAAATTAACACATAAACCCTCGATAGGATTGAGGCAAGCCGCATGGGATGATCAAAGTGCACTACTAGAGTTAGCTGACTATCTGTTTTCAATCGAGGATGTACAACCAGTATGAAACCTTCTCTACAACACAAACTCGAGCATCTATTAGAACGCTTTCAAGAAATCAGCGTGCTTTTATCCGAAGCTAGCGTGATCGCTGTGCAATCTCAATTTACAGCCCTGGCAAAAGAATACGCACAATTAGAGCCGCTAGCACAATGTTACCAGCAATATGCGCAAACAGAGGCCAACATTGTAGAATTACAGGCGTTAATATCTGGTAAAGATCCTGAGATCACAGAGATGGCGGCAGAAGAAATGCACACAGCCAAACATACTTTGGATAAATTAGATGATCAATTACAATGGTTTTTAATTCCAGCAGATCCAGATGACCAACGTAATATATACCTAGAGGTTAGAGCTGGGACTGGAGGTGATGAAGCCGCATTATTTGCTGGTGATCTGTTTAGAATGTACAGTCGTTACGCTGAAAATCAAGGCTGGGCCTTGGAAGTAATCAGTGCCAGTCATGGCGAAAAAGGTGGTTTCAAAGAAATAATTGCACAAATCAGCGGTCACTCGGTCTATGCTCAGCTGAAGTTTGAATCCGGTGCCCATCGAGTACAACGTGTGCCCAGTACAGAATCTCAGGGGCGTGTACATACCTCGGCGTGTACTGTGGCTGTTTTACCAGAAGTAGATGAAATCAATGACATTCCAATTCAGTCAGATGACTTGCGCATAGATACATATCGCTCATCTGGAGCAGGTGGTCAGCATATCAACAAAACAGATTCTGCGATTAGGATCACACATTTACCTACAGGAACCGTCGTTGAATGCCAGGACGAACGCTCTCAACATAAAAATCGTGCAAAAGCCATGGCATTGCTAAAAAGCCGACTACTCAATGCAGAGCAAACCAAACAACGCCAAGAACAAGCACAAATACGTAAGTCATTAGTAGGCAGCGGTGATAGATCCGAGCGCATTCGCACGTACAATTTCCCTCAAGGCCGTTTAACGGATCATCGCATTCAATTAACCTTATATCAATTGCCAGATATCATGGAAGGGGATTTAACCCCGCTGATCGATGCATTAAAGCGTGAACATCACGCTGAGCTTTTAGCTGCGCTTGGCCAACAAGAATGAGTTGTGTGTGTATACAAGATGCTTTGAGCTGGGCCGTGCATAAAATCACCGGCCAGAGTGCACGCATCGATGCAGAAATTCTCTTGATGTATGTATTTAAAAAAAAACGAGCGTTTTTGTATGCATATCCAGAATTAATCCTTAGCCAGGCACAGTATGTTTACTTCCAAGAACTGATTGATCTGCGCAAATTAGGACATCCGGTGGCCTATTTAACTGGTGAGCGCGAGTTTTGGTCTATTAAATTATCCGTAACGCCAGACACATTAATCCCTCGGGCTGAGAGTGAGTGTATAATTGAGGTTATTCTGGAGCAGTTTGATAAAAACACACGACTAAAGGTCCTTGAGTTAGGCACCGGCAGCGGTGCGCTTGCATGTGCACTCGCAAGTGATCGTTCAGAATGGACCATTGTATCCTGCGACATCAGTCTGAATGCCTTAAAGGTGGCACAACAGAATGCAGATCATCTGAATCTAGGAAATATTCAGTTCATACACTCAAACTGGTTTTCATCCTTGGTTAAAACGCAAAAATTTGACTTAATTCTATCCAACCCACCATATCTAGCATCTGATGACCCGCACTTAACCCATGGTGATTTACGTTTTGAACCTAAAAATGCCTTGATCAGTGGTCCCAGCGGATTAGAGGACCTAGAGCACATAATCCAACACAGTCATGAGTATTTAAATGACGGCGGTTTATTAGTTTTAGAACATGGATTCACACAACGTAACGCAGTAATGAACCTGTTAGATCAGGCGGGATATAATCAACTACAATGCTGGCCAGACATTCAAGGACATGATCGAGTTACTGGAGGATATTATTCTGCTGAGTAACAGATTGCGTCATAGAGAATTTTTTGCTATATATACTTAGCCGATGAAATTAACCAATGAGAGTAAATACCACGTGAACACGAACACGATAGGCAACATGGGCATTCCGCCCTACCAAGAAGTGCCCAATGAAACATATATGAACGACCGTCAAATTGCGCACATTGAAAAGATATTACTAGCTTGGCGCCTGTCTTTGATGGAAGAAGTCGATCGCACTGTCACATATATGAAAGATGAAGCGGCTAACTTTCCAGATCCAGCTGATCGTGCTAGTCAAGAAGAAGAATTTAGCATTGAATTACGTACACGAGATCGTGAACGTAAACTTATCAAAAAAATCGAAGATGGCCTGGAACGTTTACGTGAAGATGATTTTGGTTACTGCGAAGCATGCGGTATAGAAATCGGCATACGTCGCCTGGAAGCGCGCCCAACCGCAACTCTGTGTATTGACTGTAAAACTCTTTCTGAGATCAAAGAGCGTCAAAATCAAGGTGACTAGGGGTTGTTGGCGTTTGGTGCATACATCACTAGATCTGATTATTACAGTAATCAGATCTAGTGATGTATGCTGACTCTGGTCACTACCCTGCTTTTTATGCAACCAGTCTATCATCAACAACAAGTGACACAGTAATATGCAATCTTGATAACATGTTAACCAACATATCAATCGTGAATTGCTTAAGTCTGAGAAGATTAATTAGATGCCACTACAGGCGTAAATTGTAGGGGCTATTCGGAGCTAAATGATGCAGGCGACCATGATGCACATCATTTCCGCGATAACTTGCACCGTACATAGTTATTCTAAAGAACTAGCAAAGACTTGACTGCATTCGATTCTTTCAAGGCCCGGCCACTTGAAAACACCAGGATCCGTTGCTTGAACTAATCCTGAACCATTAAATAAGGTTGTATCCACTCCAAACATCTGTTTACTGAACCCTGATGACTCAATAGAATTTTACTTGCTTGCTCGACTTGCAATGCCCTTAAATCATCGCGCTCTTCCATTAATTTGATATAATCAACCAGATCGTTCGCGCTACCCACACGCTGGATAGCCCCTGCTTGTGTTAATTCATCACATATCTCAGAGGAATTATGCATAAATGGACCGCAGCAAACAGGTACCTTCAGAGCAATCGGCTCTAATACATTATGCCCACCAATTGCAATCAAACTACCGCCAACAAATGCATAATCGCTCGCAGCGTATACACTTAATAATTCACCCAGAGAATCTAAAATCACAACATCTACCCAGGTATGTAAACGCTCTAATTGCGATCGCTGGCCAGTGATAAATCCCATGGACTGACTTAACTCAACTACTTCCGAAAAACGCTCGGGATGACGTGGTGCGATAATCAATAAAACTCCAGATAAAACTTTTTTTAATCCTGGCAAAACATCCAATAACATTTGCTCTTCGCGTGCATGTGTGCTTGCCGCTACAACTATTACGCGCTCAGATCCGCAGCGTTCACGTATCGCCAGGATCCCAGATCTTTCCCCCGCTGCTGGATCTACGTCAAATTTCAAATTCCCAACGTTGTGTACTTGCCGCGCCCCCAAGGCGATAAAACGCTCAGCGTCAAGTGCGCTTTGTGTGAGAATTACTTGAAACTTAGATAATACTTTACAAAAGAAACCTCGAATACGCATATATTTTTTAAACGATTTATCAGAAATCCTGCCATTTATGAGCATCATCGGTATATTCAAGATTTTTGCTTGATGCATCAAGTTAGGCCATAGCTCAGTTTCCAAAATTATCCCCAAGCGTGGACTTACCGCCGTTAAAAAACGGCGATAAATCCATGGCAAGTCATAGGGTAAATACTGATGCACTACCCGTGAGCCAAATTTTCTGTGTACCTGAGATGAACCAGTTGGTGTCATGGTCGTAACGAGTAACTTGTACTCGCTTAACAACAAGCGCTCAATTAATGGAGTGGCAGCGACTACTTCACCTAATGAAACCGCATGGATCCACACATCTACCGCAGTTGGTTTAACCGTCTGTAAAAAAAATCTCTCAGGGATTCTTGATCTATATCCCGGCAGTCTGCGGCCCTTCCAATATAATCGCGCCAAGATAAATGGTAATAAAAGAGAAAGAACTAACGTGTACAATCGACGCATGTGCTACCTTTTGATAATATAGATGATGTGCAGTATATCATTAAGGAACGTATCAATGACGTTACGTCACAGGTTTATCAATCAAACGTGGTGGGGAAAAGCCATTGGCGCTTGTTTTGGTTTCTTAATGGGCGGTCCTGGTGGCGCCCTGATGGGCATTTTAATTGGTAATTTTTTTGATCGTGGCCTGCAAAATCATTACACCAAACCTTTTTGGTTTTATCATGCAGAAAAAGATCCTGACATGCGTGCAGTGTTTTTTCAGTCACTGTATGTTTTGTTAGGCTATCTAGCCAAAGCAGATGGCTGTGTTTCCCAGCAATCAATTCATACAGCTCAGAATTATATGCATGAAATGCGCCTAAATAAAATAGAAAAAAAATCGGCACAGGCTTATTTTAACTCCGGCAAAAAACCAGAATTCAATTTAAATCTAACTTTGTCGAACTTAAAAGCATTACGGACTAATCCAGCTTTAGCACAACTTTTTCTGCAAACACTGTACAACGCTATAGAGCAAGACCGAGCTTCAAATAAGAAAATAGAACAGCTTAATCTGGTATTTCGTACACTTAACTTTGCACCAATACGCCAACAGTCGCATGTTTTTGAAGACTTTTTTAATGACTTCTCCGCAAGATCATCTCAACAGCAATATCAAAAGCGCACAACTGAACGCCCAACATATATAAACAGTCTAACTCAAGCATATGAGCAACTAAAAATCACCCCAAGTGCATCTATGCAGGAGGTCAAACGTGCTTATAGAAAACTAATGAGTCAACACCATCCAGACAAGTTGAGTGCCCAAGGATTATCTGCAGATCGCATCAAAGATGCTAATGATAAAACACATAAAATCCGCAAAGCTTATGAAACTATTTGTCAGTATCGTGGCAAACCATCTTATTGAAGCGGATAATTTTATAATTCTGAAAAAACAAGATCCAATTGTCGAATCACCGCTTCAACCGGTATCAGTTTCATAGTATCCATGCCATGAGCGTGCGTACCCCAAACATTAGTTAATGGTGTCTTATTCAAGACTTGCGTAACGGCCTGAGGATAATAATCAACACTTAAATGACGATGCAGATACGGTCCTGAAACCCTGGAACTGGTTACCGCATGCAAAGCTACCACAGCAGTGCCCACAGCTGAAGCCATGTGTGATGGTCCAGTATCTGGACATAACAACACATCCGCTAAA
>CANNIJ010000017.1 GCA_947505025.1 Legionellaceae bacterium
ACGATTGAACGCGCTATAATGAAACAAACGCGTACAATTAGATTGCCAATTCACGTGTTAAAAGAGTTAAATACTTATTTACGTGCTGCTCGACAATTAACGCAAAAACTAGATCATGAGCCTTCGCCGGAAGAGATCGCAGAAATGCTCGACGTTCCATTAGAAGATGTTAAAAAACTTCTTGGATTAAACGATAAAGTAACTTCAGTAGATACACCAATTGGTTATGACGAAAACAAGTCATTGCTAGATACGATCGCAGATGAAAATAGCTTGAACCCAGCGGTTGTTTTAACCGATGAAGACCTAAGAGGTCACCTTGAGGTATTATTGGGTGAACTTACCGATAATCAACAGCAAGTTCTGGCACGTCGCTTTGGTTTGCGTGGTTATGAAAAATCAACATTAGAGGAAGTGGGGTTTGAGGTTAATCTTACGCGGGAACGGGTACGCCAAATCCAAGTCGAAGCACTTAAAACTTTGCGTAAACATTTTGAAAGCATGGGGTTAACTCAAGAGGATTTGTTTTAAGAGTCGAGTAGAATGCCAGAGTTACCTGAGGTTGAAACGATAATGCGTGGATTGGCTCCTTATATATTAGGAGCTAAAATAGATAAGGCCATCTCTCGTTGTATAAAATTACGTTGGCCAATCCCAGAAAATTTAAACGAACTTGTTTCAGGGAAAACCATTTCGGATATTTCCAGACGTGGCAAATACATGTTGCTACGGGTAGAGACAGGTACTTTAATTATTCATTTGGGCATGTCCGGCCGCCTGTGTTTCTTAAAAGCTCCTCGTCCGGTACAAAAACATGATCATGTAGACATAATTTTTTCCCATGATGCAGTCTTACGCTATACCGATCCACGCCGCTTTGGGGCTGTGTTATGGACCGCAGAGAATCCTGAGACGCATCCGCTTTTAATTAATTTAGGTGTTGAACCTCTGAGCGATAAGTTTACAGCAGAGTATTTGTTCAAATGTACGGCAAATAGACGCGTACCAGTTAAACCCATGATCATGGCGGGAAAAATTGTTGTTGGGGTTGGGAATATATATGCGGCAGAAGCTTTATTTTTATCCGGAATTAACCCCGCCTTACCCGCAAATCAATTAACGCTTAAACAATGTGAACGTTTGGTTGCAATGATCAAACAAGTATTAGAGTTTGCTATTACTCAAGGTGGAACCACCCTAAAAGACTTCGTCAATAGCGACGGTCTCCCAGGTTATTTTTCTCAAAAACTGAATGTTTACGGACGAGGCGGACTGCCTTGCGTGGTTTGTAAAAAACCACTTACTACATGTGTTTTAGGTCAACGTGCAACAGTTTTTTGCGATCATTGTCAGCGCTAACATCAATCTTTAGGTGACCCCACACTTACTAAGTAATCCTTAAATAAGCCCAAAAAAAATCATAAAGTTACTTTTTTTGTCATTTAAGCTAATCTTTTTTACACTCCGTCCGATAAATATTAAAACAGGAGGGTAAATGATGAAGAAGATAATAGCAATAATTCCTTTATGCGCAGCCATAGGCGCATGTGTTACTGGCGGAAGTTCTGTTCCTATCGTTGATGATTCTGGACAGACGCATTATACCAAAAGCATGAGCTCAGACACCAAAGGGAGTTTTTATTTCCCTGCGACGCGAGAGTCTACAGGTCAAAAAGTATTTATTTTTGACCCAAAAGCAACGGCTTGGGCGGCTTATGACGCGCAAGGCAATCGACTTGAAACCGGTAGTGCTTCAGGCGGCAAAGACTTTTGCGAGGATGTTGGACATCCATGCCGTACAGTAACCGGAACATTCCATGTTTATTCAAAAAAGGGGCCTGAATGCACCAGTAGCTTGTATCCAATTGAAACACATGGTGGAGCTAGAATGCCTTATTGCATGCACTTTAGTGGCGGGTATTCGATTCATGCCGCGTATGATGTCCCTAACAGTAATGTTAGTCATGGCTGCATTCGCGTATTACCCGCTGCAGCACAATGGTTAAATCAGGACTTCATGGATGTTGGAACCACTGTGATAGTGAAACCATACTGATAAGTGACTGGCCTATAGACTGAATCTACAATTTGTCCAGCGTCTTCATCATAGTGGTACAGGCGCTGATCTGTTGGCCGGGTCAATGAGTGGATGCTCAAGTTGCATCAATTTCTAATAATCTATTCCAGACTGGATCGCCTAGCGAGATTAACGTATGATTGTGTCTGTTTTTTTAGATTTTTAGGATGCGTCCCAGATGGTTCAGTCAGCCAAAGAAATTACTTCGGTCAGCATCGAAGATGAATTAAAACAATCTTATCTTGATTACGCCATGAGCGTGATCGTCGGGCGTGCATTGCCGGATGTGCGGGATGGATTGAAGCCCGTTCATCGACGTGTTTTGTTTGCCATGGGTGAACTTGGTAACGATTGGAATAAGCCATATAAGAAGTCAGCGCGGGTCGTGGGTGACGTGATCGGTAAATACCATCCTCATGGCGATACTGCAGTCTATGACACAATTGTGCG
The DNA here is from genome assembly GCA_947505025.1 of Legionellaceae bacterium. Classification (GTDB taxonomy): domain Bacteria; phylum Pseudomonadota; class Gammaproteobacteria; order Legionellales; family Legionellaceae; genus CANNIJ01. Next base: position 2,528 of record CANNIJ010000017.1, read on the forward strand.
TATGGCACAAGATTTCTCAATGCGTTGTCCTTTGGTAGATGGACAAGGTAACTTTGGCTCGGTTGATGGTGACTCGCCTGCAGCTATGCGGTACACAGAAATTCGCATGTCTAAATTAGCGCATGCATTGATGTCAGACTTAGACAAAGAAACTGTTGATTTTGGCCCCAACTATGACGGCACTGAATTTGCGCCCCTGGTTCTGCCGGCTCGCCTGCCCAATTTATTAGTTAATGGATCCTCAGGGATAGCCGTGGGTATGGCCACAAACATACCACCACATAATCTAACTGAAGTCGTTGATGCTTGCTTGGCCTTGATCGAAACACCAGCATTAAACATAGATGATTTGATGGAAATTGTTCCTGGACCAGATTTTCCTACTTCGGGAATCATCAATGGAAGAGCCGGGATTGTACAAGCCTATCGCACAGGACGCGGACGAATTTCGATCCGTGCACGAATTAAAGTAGAAACTGATGAAAATACCGGTCGACAAGCAATCATAGTTTATGAGTTGCCATACCAGGTAAATAAAGCACGTTTGGTTGAGCGTATTGCTGAACTTGTGCGAGAAAAGCGCCTGGAAGGGATCTCTGGATTGCGGGATGAGTCTGATCGCGAAGGTATGCGCGTGGTTATCGAGCTCAAGCGCGGAGAAATGGTAGAGGTTATGCTGAACAATCTCTATGCACACACACAAATGCAAAATGTTTTCGGCATAAACATGGTCGCATTGGTTGATGGTCAGCCACTAACCTTGAATTTAAAACAAATATTAGAATGTTTCATTAAACATCGTCGTGAAGTAGTCAGTCGTAGATGTTTGTTTGAATTACGTAAAGCCCGCCGGCGTGCACATCTTTTGGAAGGCCTGGGAATTGCACTGGCGAACATTGATGAGATGATTGCATTAATTAAAAGCTCACCAACTCCCGCAGCAGCTAAACAAGCATTATTAACTAATGTTTGGCAGCCTGGTTTGGTGCAAGCGATGCTTGATACTGCAGGTAGTGGCGCATCACGTCTGGATGACTTGCCTGCAGAGTATGGTTTACTCGCAGATGGGTATCATTTGTCTCCAGACCAAGCCCAAGCCATTTTAGATTTAAGATTGCATCGATTAACTGCTTTAGAACAAGATAAAATCTTAGATGAGTTCAAGCAGTTATTATTGTTGATTTGTGATTTATTAGATATCTTAGCAACTCCAGCGCGTTTATTGGCAATCATTCGTGATGAATTGATCGAGATCAAAACACAATTTGGTGATGCAAGACGTACAGAAATAATGGCTTCCCAGGAAGATTTAACCGTTGAGGATTTAATTACCGAAGAAGACGTAGTTGTCACACTTTCACATATGGGGTATGTAAAATACCAACCATTATCGGCCTATCAAGCTCAGCATCGAGGTGGCAAAGGTAAGAGTGCCGCACATGTGAAAGAAGAGGATTTTGTTGAGCGTTTAGTGATTGCCAGCACGCATGATACGTTACTGTGTTTTTCAAACCACGGTAAATTATATTGGCTTAAAGCCTATGAATTGCCTTTGGCCAGCAGAACTGCACGCGGCAAGCCGATTGTAAATATCTTGCCATTAGCTGAGAATGAGTCGATTAATGCAATCTTACCGGTGCGTAATTACGACGAAACTAGTTTTGTCTTTATGGCAACAGCTAGAGGCACAGTTAAAAAGGTTTCTTTGAGCGCGTTTAGTCGTCCACGAAGTAACGGAATTATCGCTATCTCTTTAGATGATGATGACCGTTTAATTGGGGTTGATATAACTGATGGCAGCAAAGATATTTTATTATTTTCTGATGCCGGTAAAGTAATCAGGTTTGATGAAGGCTTAATTCGTCCTCTGGGACGAACAGCGCGTGGTGTGCGCGGCATGCGCCTGTTGGACGGACAATCATTGATCTCATTAGTTGTAGGTCGAACCGGCGGGACTATATTAACCGCGACTAAACTTGGTTATGGTAAACGTACCGCTATAGAAGAGTATCGTGTTACCGGTCGAGGTGGTCAAGGTGTGATATCAATTCAGGTCAACGAACGTAACGGTAATGTAGTTCGTGCGGTGCACGTTGCTGACCATGATGAAGCGATGTTGATCACTGATCAAGGAACTTTAGTCCGTTTCAAAGTCGAAGAATTATCCATAATTGGACGTAATACACAAGGTGTGCGTTTGATCAATGTTAGTCCAGGTGAACATGTCGTGGGAATGCAACGGATCGAAGAGTTGCAAGATGAAGAGATTGTAAGTGAATAGGGGTTATTATTTTAGTGCTGGCCCGGCACAACTGCCAGAGTCAATTCTGCTAGAAGTGCAGTCAGAGTTATTAAATTGGCATGATCAAGGATGTTCAATCCTAGAAATTGGTCATAGAACTAAAGTTTTTGAAGATTTAATGCAGGAAATGACTCAGGATTTGCGTGATTTATTGGCGATTCCAGATAATTACCACATATTGTTTTTAGGTGGGGCAGCACGATCGCAGTTTGCCATGGTTCCAATGAACATATTGGAACCGAATCAGTCTGCTGCACATGTGATATCTGGGACCTGGTCAGAATTAGCATTTCAGGAGGCTGCACGCTTAACAAAAGCCTATTGTTTGGCAGATTCAATCGACACCGGTTACTCGGATATCCCATATATAGAAACCGCAAATTTACAGTCAAACACAGCATATGTTCAATATACCCCTAACGAAACCATACACGGAGTACGTTGGCCGGATATGCCGGAGGTACATGGTTTGCCTTTAGTCGCTGATATGACTTCATGCTTGCTAAGTGAGCCGATTGATATAAATAAGTATGGCTTAATTTTTGCTGGCGCGCAAAAAAATATAGCTTCGGCTGGAATGACTGTAGTAATTGTTCGCTCTGATTGGATGCAGCGTACTCCAATGATGCCATTACCTATAATGTCTGATTATAGAACACACGTTAAACATAAATCATTGTACGCAACCCCGCCAACGTTTAATTGTTATCTTGCTGCAAAAATGTTTAAGTGGATCAAGCAACAGGGCGGTGTAGACTGTTTAAATGTACAAAACATTAAAAAAGCCAATATGTTATATGATTATATCGACTCTTCTTCTGAGTATCATTGTCGTGTAGAAAAAAAGGCACGTTCACGAATGAATATTTGTTTTGCGTTAAACGATCCAACCATGGAAGCAGAATTTCTTTTAGGTGCAACTAAAGCTGGCTTATACGCGCTCAACGGACATCGCCAGGTTGGTGGTTTAAGGGCCAGTATCTATAACTCAATGCCGGTAGCAGGTGTTGAGGCATTAATTTCGTTCATGAAAGTTTTTGCAAGCAGATGAGTTATATATGACAAAAATTACTGTAATAACATTAGATGGTCCCAGTGGGACCGGCAAAGGAACAGCATGTCATTTGCTGGCGCAGAAGTTAGGTTTTAATTTTTTAGATAGCGGTTCTATTTATAGAGTGTTAGCACTCGCAGGCAAACAGATTGGGTTGGCTGCGGATGACTTAACTGCTTGGGGCAATTTAGCTGTGCAATTGGACTTACATTTCGCAGTAGGACCTGACTTTATATCATTAGTTTATCTGGATGGACAAGAAGTTAGCGCTGATATTCGTACAGAAGAATGCGGCCAGGAAGCCTCCAGAGTTGCTTGTATTCCATCAATTAGGTCAGCCTTGTTGGATCGTCAACGATCTTTTGCTCAGCAACCAGGTTTAGTCACGGATGGACGTGATATGGGGACTGTTGTTTTTCCGGAGGCACAATTAAAGTTTTATTTGGATGCTTCTGCTCAGACACGGGCAAATCGTCGTTATTTACAGTTGATAAAGATGGGCAAACATGCTAGCCTTTCGCAGGTTATACATGAGTTGTCTGAGCGTGACGCACGTGACATGGGTCGAGAATATGCGCCATTATGTGCTGCGATTGATGCAATTCATATAGATACTAATGGTTTAGGTGTCATGCAAGTGTTTCAGGAGTTATGGAAACATGTAGTAGAGCGTGGTTTAGGGGGAAGTTGAAATAAATCAATCTTCCGTGGTTTTAATCTTTGAGTTTAATAACATGTCAGAATCTTTTCAGGATCTATTCGAACACAGTATGGTGGGTGTGCAATTCTATCCAGGCGCGATCATTGCAGCCGACGTCGTTAGTATTGATGACGATTACGTAACCTTAAATGCCGGCTTAAAATCCGAAGGTATCGTGCCCATTGAAGAATTCTATGACAAAAATGGTGATTTAGAAATCAAGGTTGGTGACAGCGTTGAAGTGGCTTTGGACTCAATTGAGGACGGTTACGGCGAAACCTTATTGTCACGTGAAAAAGCAAAACGTCAAGAATCTTGGCGCAAACTGTCTAAATCACACGAAAACAATGATACAGTCATTGGTTTGATTTCAGGTAAAGTCAAAGGTGGTTTCACCGTTGAAATTGGCACTATTCGTGCGTTCTTGCCTGGTTCACTAGTCGATGTACGTCCAGTACGCGATCCTTCTTATTTGGAAGGCAAAGAGCTTGAGTTTAAAGTCATTAAGATGGATGTGAAGCGTAATAATATAGTTGTTTCACGTCGCGCAGTTGTTGAAGAAGAAAGCAGTGCTGATCGACAAGCCTTGCTAGACTCTTTACATGACGGTCAAGTATTAAATGGTATTGTTAAAAACCTCACAGACTATGGTGCGTTTATTGATCTGGGTGGAATCGATGGTCTGTTACATATAACTGACATTTCTTGGAAGAGAGTTAAACATCCAAGTGAGTTATTGACTGTTGGTCAAGACGTTAAGGTTAAAGTTTTAAGCTTTGACAGCGAACGTAATCGAGTTTCATTAGGCATGAAACAATTAGGTAACGATCCATGGGTTGAATTAGTTGGACGTTATCCAATTGGACGTCGTTTAGAAGGTAAAGTTACTAATATTACTGACTACGGATGTTTTGTTGAGATTGAAGAAGGTGTTGAAGGTTTGGTTCATATGTCAGAAATGGACTGGACTAACAAAAACGTACATCCAAGCAAGGTAGTTGCACTTGGAGATGTTGTTGGTGTTATGGTGCTTGAAATTGACGAAAATCGTCGCAGAATTTCTTTAGGCATGAAACAATGCGTGGGAAATCCATGGCAAAACTTCTCTCAACATCATGCTAAAGGACAAAAAGTTAGCGGAAAAATTCGATCTATCACCGATTTTGGTGTGTTTATTGGGTTAGACGGTGACATCGATGGCTTGGTCCATTTATCAGATATTTCCTGGACAATTCCAGGTGAAGAAGCTGTGAAACAGTTCAAGAAAGGCCAGGAACTAGAAGCTGTAATTCTGGCAATTGACTCTGAACGTGAGCGTATTTCTTTAGGTTTAAAACAAATGGAAGGTGATGTATTCACTGGTTACGTGGATGAGTTTGTTAAAGGCACTGTAGTAACAGGAACTGTGGTAGCTGTTGATGCCAAGTCAGTTTCGGTTGAATTAATGCCGGACGTGATTGGTACAATTCGCGCCAATGATCTTTCAGATGAGAAGGTTGACGATGCGACTAATGTGGTAAAAGTTGGCGAGATAATCGAAGCTAAGATTATGTCTGTAGATCGCAAAAACCGCACTATTTCGTTATCTGTCAAAGCTAAAGATGCTCAGGATCAAGCTGAGGTCATGAAGAAATATTCACGCAGTGGTGAAGTTTCTACAACTTTAGGTGATCTGTTGAAAGAAAAAATGGCTAACAAAGATAGTGAATAATCTTTGTTAATCGCCTGGTCTAGGAATGGTCTAGGCATGCCAGGGCTGTTCGTCTAGTAATATAGACGAACAGCTTTTTACTAAGGAGCTAGAGCATGCGTATTTTTATGGCGATGTTTTATTTTTTGATAGTGATACTTGGTATTAGTTTTGCTGCGCTGAATGCAACGTCTGTGCAGATTAATTTTTACGTTAAAATTCTTCAACTACCTTTATCTTTTGTAATAGCAGTGGCATTAGCTTTTGGTGTGCTTATTGGTTTCTGTTTGTTTTTGTTTCGATACTACCGGTTACGATTAGAGAATCATAAGTTACAACATCAATTACGGTTAACTGAAAAAGAAATTAAAAATTTAAGATCTATTCCTTTACAAGATTAATCTGTGATTGGAGGTTGTTGATGGTGCATTTGTGGCCTTTATTATTGCCTGTTGCTGCCTGGTCTGGTTGGTGGGTTGCTAAACGGCATTATGTTGGTAAAGAACCAAATTCCAATAATAATCTTTCACGTGAATACGTGGTTGGTTTAAACTACTTGTTGAATGAGCAGCCAGATAAAGCCGTCGATCTATTTATTAAACTGTTGGAAGTTGATAGTGATACGGTTGAAACACATCTAGCACTGGGTAGTTTATTTAGACGACGCGGAGAAGTAGATCGTGCAATTCGCATACATCAAAATCTGATTGCACGACCTCAATTGAGTGCATTCCAGCGCAAAGAGGCATTAATGGCTCTGGGGCAAGACTACATGAGTGCGGGTTTTTTTGATCGTGCTGAAAGAGTTTTCTTGGAGGTAGTAGCTCTTGGAACCGGTGTTGAGACTAATAGTTTCCGTGGGCTATTGGCGATTTATCAGCAAGAAAAATCATGGGAACAAGCATTAGAGGTTCTGAAAAAATTAGAGATGTCTACAGGTACTAGTATGCATGCTCAAACAGCACACTATTATTGTGAGCTAGCTCAAGATGCTCTGAAAAATCAAGCGCATGATCAGGCTTTAATCGTAATTAAAAAAGCATTAGCTGTTGATCGAACCTCAGTTCGCGCAAGTTTGATGTTAGCTGAAATTGAAATTTCTCAGGGACGATATAAACAAGCTATACGTGCATTAAAAAATGTTCCACTACAAGATGCTGATTTTTTGAATGAGATTATTGATCCATTGGTTACATGTTATCGTGCATTGGATAATATGGATGAATGTATTGATTACCTAGAACAAACGCTAGTTGATCATCCGCGTGCATCAGTTATTTTTGTGATAGGCGAACACTTGAGTCGTGAAAAAAGCGTTGATTTTGCGATGGATTTTGTTTCCAGTCAATTAAACAGACATCCATCAATACGTGGTCTTAATCGTTTGATCCATTGGCATTTTGAGTCGGCACACGGCAAAGTAAGGGATCAACTGCATATGCTACACTCAATGACGCGACAGTTTGTTGAGAAAAAGCCCATATATCGTTGTGGACATTGTGGTTTTGGAGGTAAATTGTTACATTGGCATTGTCCAAGTTGTAAAGAGTGGGGCAGAACGAAGCCTATTCATGGTTTAGAGGGTGATTAAATGATCACGCAATATTGTCTCAAACATATGGGCATTGAGCGCTGGGTATTGAAGCCGGTAAATTGGATTAATATAACACTATTAGTGGTTTTTGATGGATCAGACAATGCTTCGACCAGACTGTTAGCTAATATGCTTAACTTCATTGGATTAAACTCAGAGCAAGTCTATGTATGTGAGTCTAATGTTCTTGAATCATATTTATTGAGAATCAAACCACGTTTGATCTTAGCCCTGGGATCGGTGGGCGCAGCCTTATTAGGCGACAATGATTCTCTTGGAACATTAAGGCAGAAGATATTGAGTTATCGTAAAATTCCATTGGTTGTAACCCACGATCTATTGGAAGTTATAAATAAACCCAGAATGAAAAAAACTTTGCAAGATGATTTGGCATTTATACAGGCATGGTTAGATTCTTAATGATGCGGCGCGTTGGATTTACTCTGTTAGAGTTTTTGGTTTGCTGCTCACTATTAGTTGTGATTTCTGGTTTTGCATTACCATTTGCCGGGGCATGGATGCAAAAAAATCAACTAGACCGATTATCCGCACAAATAATTCAGGTTATTAACTACTCAAAGGCTCAAGCTTTATTATCTGGTATACCATTGCTTGTAATTCCTTTATCTGGCGGGAGTAATTGGGATGCTGGCGTTCAGCTTGTATATGATGCGGATCAGCATACGGTGATTTATGAGTGGAGTTGGTATTTTGCAGGCATACATTTAGCCTGGCATGGTTTTCAGTCAAATTATTATCTACGATTTGATCAGCAAGCGCGTAATCAAGCCTTAAATGGCTATTTTTCGATCCAGTCTGGAGTACATGTTTTAGAGAAGATTATAATCAATCGACTGGGTGATGTGCGGATGGAAATTAAAGGAGAATAAACATGGTCCAACTAAGTGTGAATGTGAATAAGTTAGCTACCATAAGGAATTCACGCGGCAATAATAGTCCCGATGTATTAAGATCTGCTCTGGAAATTATTTCTTACGGGGCTCAAGGGATTACTGTTCATCCAAGACCAGATCAGAGACATATTCGCCGTCAAGATGTATATGATCTTGCAAGAGAAATTAAAGTTGAATTTAATATTGAGGGTTATCCTGACGCTACGTTTTTATCTTTGGCGTGTACAGTAAAGCCAGCACAATGCACATTAGTGCCTGACGCGGCTGATGTTTTGACATCAAATGCTGGATGGTGCATGGCAAATAATATTAGTATGCTCCAGCAAAACATTCATGAATTACATCAATCGGGTATCAGGACTTCTTTATTTATCGACCCATATAAATTAGATTCAGCCGAGTTGGACTTGATCCAGGCATCCGGTACAGATAGAGTTGAACTATACACGCAAGCATATGCAGAATCTTATGGTACGATCAATCAAGACGCTACTTTGAAGATTTATCAAGATGCTGCATCGAAAATACATGACATAGGGGTTGGGGTTAACGCAGGTCATGATCTAGATTTAAATAATCTAAGGTTGTTTGTGCAGTCAATCCCTGAGCTGGAGGAAGTGTCAATTGGTCATGCACTGATTTGTGATGCTTTACATTTTGGCATGCAAGAAACTATTGGACGATACTTGGATTGCTGTATGTAGTTGTTTTTTTGACTTACTGAGCTATATTTCTTACATAAGGGAGAACATTATGAAGAAATATCTTTTAGTGCTGCCGTGCTTAATCGTTATATTTTTCTTTTTATATCACAAGAATACACACAAAAACAACATCGTTCAAATTAAAGCCACAAACACTGCGCCGGCAAAACCTATACACCTCAGCGGTCTAGATGCATTAAAATATATGCTGCATACTGAGGCGGTGACATTAAATCAAGTCGTGATAAATAAGGTTCTAACTGCATGGTCGTGTGCGAACAACTTCAATGTAGATAAAAATCATATTTTAACAGTGATTGATTATTCTTTACCTTCAAATCAAAAACGCCTTTGGGTATTTAATCTACAAGAACACAAATTATTATTCCATACATATGTAGCCCATGGAATTAATTCTGGCGGTTTATGGACCAATAACTTCTCCAACAAGAATAATAGTAAGGCTAGTAGCTTGGGTGTATATACCACGGAAAAATCTTATTCTGGGCGTGATGGCGTAGCACTCAGGCTGTCTGGTTTAGATCGATCATTTAATGATAATGCCAGTAATAGGGCGGTAGTTATGCATGGTGGTTGGTACGTAGAAGCTCCATTTATTAAAAAATATGGTCGAGCTGGGCGCAGTTGGGGCTGTCCGGCGCTACCATTGAATCTAGCGCAACCAATTATTCAAACGATAAAAGATCATTCTTTTTTTGTGATGTATTATCCTAGTGATCGTTGGTTTGCTAAATCAAAATTCTTAAATTGTCAGTCTATTAATAATTCATCAACGGCAACGGCACCGTACCCCAATGAAGATCGAAAGTTAAATTGGAAGCGAGCAAATGTTATGTTGGCAGAACATCGTTCGCATCAAGATGACCGTGCTTTTATATTAGCCATACAGGCGGATACATATAAAATTATTTTTCATAAATCCGCACCGTTAGCCCGTATGCTCCGACGACAAATTAATAATCAAGAATTTATTGCATTAAGTGACAAGGAAATGCGCATCATATATTTACAGCCGCAGCTGTATAATGAGGTGTTATTTATACAGCCTGAAATTAAAATGAATCGAGGTTATTACATTACAGAAATGAATCTAGTGCATCATGGCCGGATCCAAAAAATTGACTGTAATGAGAAGTACTGTACAGTCCACTTTGAGAAGCAATCTAGCATGCAATTTAATGTAACTAAAAGATTTATTCGATGGTTGGGACTTTGAGTTTTATATGGTAAAATAATCTAATTATTATGTAAGGAGGTTACCAACTATGTCATTTACCACACCTAGTATGCGACCAAATTCAGCCAGAGTAACGGATGATATTAAAAAAAAGCTGGAGTTATGTAAGTTTTATGTGTCTCAATTTAAATTGCGTATAAATGCGCAATTTAAAACTGCAGATAACGTAGAGAAGAAAAAAAATAAAACCATTTTAGAATCTCTGAGTGATACTAGTAATGTCACCTACCCAAGACCGAAATTGGTCTATCATAACAATCCATCCCCCAAAGTGGCACCCCAACAAAAACAACTTGATGCAGTCGATCTGACTTACGTAGTCAATCTTACTTATGGTCGTCGTGAACAATTAAAGGTTTTAGAATACAGTCGTCGTCAACAACAAAGAATTAAAAATGAGGCAGATCATAAACAACAACTTAATGCCAGGAGATAACGGTGACCAATGTTGTAATGGTTGATCTTCTGGGAACAGAAGTTTCTGTACTAGAGAGAAAAATATTAAACCATCCGAATGTAGGTTCTGTATTATTGATGGAGCGTAATTTTTCTAACCCATTACAACTAAAAAACCTATTATCTGAGATCCGGAATATTCGGCCTGAATTGTTCGTTGCTGTTGATCATGAAGGTGGTTGTGTTCAACGCTTTCAACGCCAAGGCTTTAGATCTTGGCCTGCAGCGCGTGTTTACGGTGATGTTTATGATCTAAATCCATCTACTGGAATTCAGCTGGCACAAAATTACGGCAAGAAAATGGCGGCTGAATTATGTGAATACGGAATTGACTTGAGCTTAGCGCCTGTTCTGGATCTGCATAGTGATAATCAAGTGATCGGTACTTTAGATCGTGCTTTTCATGCAGATCCTGGGGTTGTAACTGCACTAACATTAGCATTTATTCAAGGAATGCATTCAGCCGGCATGCCTGCCGTAGGTAAACATTTTCCTGGGCACGGTCCGGTTCATGCCGACTCACATTTAACTATGCCGGTATGTTACTCTACGCGTGAACAGTTAAATGCTGGTGATTTAAGGCCTTTTATAGATCTAATCAGTGAAAATCATTTAGACGCTGTGATGCCAGCACATGTGACATATTCTGAAATTGACGCAAAATACCCGACTGGTTTTTCCGCTAGCTGGCTTAAGGGGATATTGCGTGATGACTTAAAGTTTAAAGGAATGGTTATTAGTGATTGTTTAGGTATGGCTGGAGCTGAAATAGGCGACATGCAAACACGAATACGTCTGTCTTTAGATGCCGGTTGTGATATGTTGATCATAGGCAATCAAACGCGAGAAACATTATACAAAATATTACAGTCTGCCAAGATAGAGCAATCACTAGAATCAGCAAACCGCATAAAAACATTCAAAAAAAGAATGACACGCTTTGCAGCAGATTGCCGTCAGCCGCGCAATACTCAGATTAATACAGCTGGATTATCCGTGCAGACTTAACCATCGACTAATATAGGTTTATTCTTAGCAGTTTTATGCCTGGCTCTAAGTTCGACGTCAATATATTTGTCCGTGGTGGCACTTGAACTGTGTCCAGCATCATCGCGCACATGTTCTCGCGGCCTGCGTTTTACATCATCCGAAATACCAGTGTGGCGTAGCCAATGCACAGTTGCTTCGTTTAAAGCTTCAGACTCCTCGGTATGCCCATCTTCGGCTAGACTATTGATCCCTTGATCAAAACAGTCTTGGATCATTTCCCGGATATATGTAGTGCTGGATATAGGACCCTTGCCTTTTGTTTTTGCAAGGAGTGGAGTTTGATCAGCTACACTGGGAAGATTAGATAGACCTAAATATTTACGATATCTAATTAAAGCATCCAACATAGCATTACTCACAGCTATTTGTCGCTCTTTATTGCCTTTACCAACTGTTTTGAACCACCAATTACCATCATGATCTCGATAAAAGTCACACATTTTTGGCAGCCAACGTTCGCTGGCCGCTAGCTCTGAAATACGTAAATACATACTATACAGCGCAGTCATTATGAATAGGGTGCGCTCGTGTCTTTTAGCATCATTATTTGCCATGGTAGTAGCGGTGGCAATCACATACTCCCATTGCAATGATGATAATCTACGTATTTGCATTTGACTTTGTTGTTTTCGGATAAACTTACTTTTTTGTCGAATTAACGCTACAGGATTCATGAAAATATACTCTTCTTGAATCAAATAGTTAAAGTAAGTGCTCAATATTGCAAAAAGCTCTTTGATGGTTGCTTGAGATAACTCAAAGTTGTTTACATCAATTGTTTTTCCTTGGCGGTGCTCGGTTTTTGATAAGGTCATTACAAAAGGGCGCCACTCAATATTTTGCCGGCGTTCACCATTCTTATCAACAAAACGCGTTGCTTTTTTTATGCCGATCCATGACTTAGGTGGATTCTGACAAAACTTAATATATGTTTCGATGTGCTCACGTTTAAGTTGCCCCACAGACATATGCGCAATATTCCGACACCACTGCAGTAGTCGCTCAACTTCTCTGCGGTATGAGTTAAAGGTTCCCAAGCTACCGCGGTAGCATTTGAGAAATGCTAGTGAATAACAATAATCTAGATCATGAATATCAGGATGTTTATCTATATATTCTAATGAATCAAATAATGGTAATGGAGATGTAACTGCACTCATTAGTGTTTCCTTGATCCGATTTGCAGGCAATAACGTGCCTGCTGGTTACCTGCGATCCATTACCCGTGATTATCGCAATAATCACGGGTAATGGATCGCAGGACCACTATCACGCCGATTACCCATAAGTTTACCTGGATAAAAATGATAATGGGTTTACCGGTCTTCCTGATTTTCTGACTTCAAAATGTAATCCCCAATAGCGATTATCTACAATTCCAATAACCCCTATGATCTGACCTTCTTTGACAGACTGACCCTCGTGAACCAGATTTCTTGAGTTGTTCCCATATGCAGTTAAATAATGATTGGGGTGATTAATGATAATCAAGTTTCCGTAACCCGGCAGCCCCATACCTGAGTATGCTACTATACCGCCACTTGCTGCGTAGATTTTTTGTGCTTTACTCCCTGAGATATCTATACCTTTTTGACCTTTACTAGGTATAAATCTGGCCTGCACTCGACCTTTTAATGGCCAAGTCCAAGCCGCCAATCTAACTGGCTGAATTGTTCGTTTATGCGCTCCGGATCGTGATCTTATATACACTGGTTTTTTTACTGGCGCATTAGCTTTTAATAAAACAACCTGCCCCACATGTAGCTTGTATGGTGGATAAATACTGTTTTTGATGGCTAATTGCCGATAATCCTGGTCATAACGAAATGCAATTGCATACAGAGTATCTCCTCTAGCAACCACATGTTGAGTTCTGTAACGATCGAATGGGTGCCACCAAGATGTATGGCTTGGAACCAATCTATGATTAGAACCGCACGCCGTCATAGCCAATAAAATTAAATATAGCCATGTTCTGAAATATCTGCTCACGTGATTAAAACACCCATTTTATCAAACAAAAAGCAACCAAAACAATGCTCAAGACAGACCATACAACTGCGTCGATCGACTTGCGCAATCTTTGTTCTATGCTCTCGCCGGCAAAATAAAACAGGCATGACACTAAGAAAAAGCGCAATCCGCGTCCAATTAAGGACGCCAAGCAAAACCAAGGTAGTGACATCTGAGTGATCCCTGCTGCAATTGTAAATATCTTATATGGTATAGGTGTAACGCCAGCTAAGATAACCACCCCAACGCCCCAGCTATCAAACCAGTGCACCACATGATGATACATTCCAGAAAAAGATGAGGCCTCAAGATATGGTGAGATTAAGTCCATAGCAAAATACCCTATAGCATAACCAAACACCCCTCCAGCCACAGAAAACAAAGTTGCAATCCACGCATATCTCCAGGCCAAATGCGGTGCTGCTAAACCCATGCTTACTAACATAACGTCAGGAGGAATTGGAAAGAATGAAGATTCTATAAAAGAAACACCAGCTAAATAATACGGGGCATGCTTATGTTTGGACCACACGATCATTCGATCATATATACGCGAAAATAACTTTATTTTCACCATGTTAATTCTTCCGTCCAACTGGCCACCTGATCAAAAATAGCATAATGTGTCATATCAAGCTGTAGTGGCGTAATAGAAACATATCCTTGTTTTACTGCCTCAAAATCTGTACCAGGTCCAGAATCTGCCGCAGCCCCGGGTGGACCAATCCAGTATAATTCCCTGCCACGTGGATCATAAGATTTTATTAATGGCTCAGCTAGATGACGCGAACCCAGTCTGGTTACTCTGATGCCTTTAATTTTATTTAACGGCAAATCAGGCACATTTACATTCAAAATACTTTGTGCTGGTAATTGATGCTTGCTTAGCTTTAAGACCAATTGCTTGGTGATCTCGGCTGCAGTCGCATAATGATGGATTTCTTGGCCAACTACAGAAACAGCAATTGCAGGTAAGCCTAAGAAACGCCCTTCCATCGCCGCAGCCACGGTGCCTGAATATAAAATATCGTCGCCTAAATTAGCACCTTGATTTATTCCTGAGACTACTATATCAAATTTTGTTTTAAAATAACCAGTTAACGCCAGATGAACACAGTCAGTAGGTGTTCCTTCAACACTATAGAATCCATTTTCCAGTAATTTAATGCGCAGAGGCCTAGATAAAGTCAATGAATTGCTGGCGCCACTACGATTACGATCGGGTGCAATCACTTTCAAACTTGCAATTGTAGACAGTGTATCACGCAGAACTAACAAGCCCTGAGCAGTCACACCATCGTCATTACTTACTAATATATCCATAATGCATTCCTTAGCCAGGTGATGCCAGCCAACTAATTATTTGCAAATACTCGGCTAATGATTGCCGTTGTTCCGCTAATACTGCAGCAGATTCAGAATAACTGTTGGTTTTCATCAGCTCTGTGTTTTGTACAACAGATGATTGTAACTGTATTATATTCTGACCATATCCCAATGGATCTATGCGTAACTTATAAGCAAGACGGCTCATCTCAGCTGCCATCTGCTTTAGGTGCTCACAATTTGCCGTGGATTCTGGCTTAGACTGGCATTTATCTAAAGCAATCTTTAGACTTTCTGGCGTCATAGAGTCAAACGCATTATTCTGCGCGGTGCAAAAATAACTGAATAAACACAGCATGCACATGATCAAATAACGCATAGTCTAACCCTCTTGATGTTGGCTACTAATACATAGTACTTGAATTCAAGTACTAACCGAATACTTGAACTTTATTTTTACCAGATGATAATGCTGGATAATCCTCAAGCAAAGATTCAGGATTATCCTCTGATTTTTTCTGCTTGTTTAACTGTTTCGGGCTTTTTTTAACATGCTTGATATAATCAAACAAATTCAGTGGTTGAGCTTTCGTATATTTAGACATTTCAGTATAGTAATCCAATACATCTATAGACGCTAGATGTTTACACGAAAAAGCGTAATCATCATGATTCGCTAGTGTTACCTGTAGTGCTGAGTGCAATTGAGTATTGGGTTGATGCTGGACATTTAAAACACCCAGCTCAGCATAAAACAAACGAATACTTTGTTGTAAGCGCAAGCAAACTTCTTTTCGGCTGATTTTTTTTGTTTCGGGCACCAAATGAAGATTAAGACACAACATGGTCTGCCCAACATTTTTTGAATTGAGTTTGAACTTGATTTCAAAATGACTACTGTTTTTTACCGGTGCATAATTATGGTTAGCTGCTACACCAATTGAATCATAACTGTAGGATGCTCCATTAACTATAAAACTCAATGGCAAGGATTTTTTAACACATATAAGTTCTGGTTGAAGCAACATATCCAGTAGATTTTGATGTGCGCTTAGACCAGTAGCATCGTCACCATGCAGCTCACACTTTTTTGTTTTAGTTAATTGACCCTGAGTAAAATACTTGAAAAATTCCTCAGCAGACCACAAAGCCGGATTAATTGCGATACCAATGTTTAATTTACATGTTCTGTGGTATTCAGAGCA
>CANNIJ010000018.1 GCA_947505025.1 Legionellaceae bacterium
GATTTAAATGAAGAAGCACCGGGTTTGGTGCCTAGTCCTCAATGGAAAAGGCAAACCAAACAGTTATCCTGGTATCCTGGAGATACATTGATCTCGGCAATTGGACAGGGTTTTATGCTAGCATCTCCTTTACAGATGGCTAATGCGACAGCATCAATGAGTCAGCACGGGCGACGTTTTAGGCCACACCTATTGTCTAGTAGTGAGTCTGATCATGGACAGCGTGTGCCGTTTAAGCCGATAGAAGAATATCCTATTTTGTTAAAGAATCCTGATAATTGGAATAAAGTGATTGAAGCCATGCATGCAGTGATTACGAGTAATGAAGGTACAGGCTATCGTTTCGGGCGTAATGCGCCATATAGCGTAGCGGCTAAGACTGGTACTGCGCAAGTTTTTAGTTTAAGTCAGGATGAGAAAAAGCGTGATCAAGCTGTACCGGCTGAGTTACGTGACCACTCATTGTTTATTGGATTCGCCCCAGTGGAAAAGCCTGAGATAGCTATTGCTGTATTAGTAGAGCATGATACTACCGCATCGTCTGTGGCACGTGAGGTCATGGATGCTTATTTTAATCTAATGAAGCCAGATTTTCACTTATGAAATTAATGCAATCACGCCCAGTTTATAAGTTCACTGACAGGGCATATTATCTTGACTTACCACTACTGGGTTTAATCCTGGTATTTGCTCTGTTTGGATTAATTATTCTTTACAGCGCATCCAACCAAAATATGGCCATGGTTTCACGCCAATTGATACGTTTGTTTTGTGCATTTATTTTGATGGTTATACTGGCGTGTGTGCCGCCACATAAATATAAGGTATGGACTCCGTGGATCTATGGTCTAGGGTTAAGTTTACTATTGGCTGTAGTTGTAATGGGAAAAATAGGCAAGGGTGCACAGCGTTGGTTAGATTTGGGTTTATTTAGATTTCAACCTTCAGAAATCATGAAATTAGCAGTTCCAATGATGGCTGCTTGGGTTATAGATCATAAACCATTACCGATTGATTCGCGATCACTGATGATTGCCGCGATGGTAATCGGTATTCCTGCGGTATTAATTGCCAAACAACCAGATTTAGGCACGGCGATTGTGGTGGTTTTATCCGGTGCATGCGTGATTTTTGTTGCCAGTTTAAGTGCTAGAATTATCACCCTAGGTTTCATTGGCATGGGGTTAGCAGCACCATTACTTTGGCGGGTGATGCATACCTATCAAAAACAAAGAATCATGACAATGCTATATCCTGAGCAAGATCCCTTAGGCACTGGCTATCATATTATTCAATCTAAAATTGCAATTGGTTCTGGAGGCGCTTTTGGCAAAGGCTGGTTAGCCGGTAGTCAGTCGCATCTTAATTTCCTGCCGGAACATGCTACAGATTTTATTTTCGCAGTCAGTGGTGAGGAGTTTGGCTTTATAGGTGCAGTTTGTATTATTTTCCTGGTCGTAGCAATTACACTGCGTGGATTAGATACCGCACGCAGTGCACAAACAACCTTTACCAGATTATTAGCTGCCAGTTTGATTATGACATTTTTTTTATCGGCATTTATTAACATGGGAATGGTTATGGGTATATTGCCCGTAGTAGGGATCCCTTTGCCGCTAATTAGTTACGGCGGTTCGGCTATGGTAACTTTCTTATCTGGCTTTGGAATTTTAATGTCGATTAGGTCACATCGTATTTTGTTTGATATTTAAACACAAACCACTTGATATGCTCTCTTTTTGAGCTATAGTTGTATTAAATAGCATATTAAGTTGGAGAAAATTATGCACGCATCAACTTGCACCCAAATTAAAAATATATCTTTAGTTCTAGGCGGATGTATTGTTTCTAGTCTGGTTTATGCAAGCGGAACGTTTGAGGTGAGTCCGCGCACACAAATTTGGAAAGCGATTAGCGCTGATGGACAAGTGATTCGTACTGGTCATGCCTCTTTAGGTCGGGCCTATTGCCCGGACACTCATCGCGCATGCAGAACACCAACCGGACATTTTTCAGTTATTTCCAAACAGGGCGCGGCATGTCGTTCAACTCGTTATCCATTGCCCAATGGTGGTGCCCCAATGCCTTATTGCATGTTTTTTACACCACTATACGCAGTTCATGGCTCATACGAAGTGCCAAACTATAATGCCAGTCATGGTTGCATACGGATTACACCTGCTGATGCACGTTGGCTGTATGATAACTTCATGACAATAGGCACTGGTGTTTACATCAAGCCTTATTAGTCGTCATCGCCCATGCTAAAAGATGATCCACAACCACATGTGGTTTTAGCACTGGGATTATCTATGACGAATTCTTCATTCAAACCCTTGCGAAAATCAATGGTTGCTTGACTTAAATATTGGTAACTCATTGGGTCAATTAGTAGTTTGACTCTTGTGGTTGTATTTGAGCACATTTGTTCGATGATATGATCATCTTCTTGAGCTGTTTCATCGAAAGTAAATCCGTACTGAAATCCACTGCAACCACCACCAGTTATATACACACGAAGGTTCAAATTTGGATTAGCTTCTTCTTGAATTAATTCAGCAATTTTATCTGCTGCACTAGTAGATAATGTAGTCATAATATATACCTCAGCGGATTATTTGCTCGATGGTGGCACCACCAATACATTGGTTTTTATCGTAAAAGACCACATATTGTCCTGGAGTTACTGCACGTTGTGCTGTACTGAACAAAACATAATGTTGATCCTGATCGGCAGGTGAGATCATGCATGCTTGATCAGATTGACGATAACGTGTTTTTGCGTAACACGTCAAGGGCAAGCAGTATTTTTGTGGATCAACTAACCAATGAATTGCTCCGCAAATCAATCCTTGTGCATATAATCTAGGATGCTGTGTGCCTTGAGCTACAACCAGAGTATTGGTTGCAATATCTTTGTCTACAACATACCACGGTGATTGATCAGCAGCGCGTGTGCCGCCAATCCCCAGACCTTGACGTTGACCTAAAGTATAAAACATCAGTCCGTCATGTTTTGCGATGACAACACCATTAGTTGTAGTTATATCTCCAGGCTTTGCTAGAATAAACTCATTTAAGAAAGTTTTAAACCGTTTTTCACCGATAAAACAAATTCCAGTGGAATCTTTTTTTGCATGCGTGGTTAAATTTAGTTTGGCGGCTAGCTCACGAACCTCAGTTTTAAGATATCCGCCTAATGGGAATAATGTCTTGGCCAGAGCTCTAGGTTCAACTGCATGTAAAAAATAAGTTTGATCTTTGTTGCGATCTTTGGCTTTATATAGCATGCCTAGACCGTCATGATGTTGGACATTAGCATAATGTCCTGTTGCAATATAATCAGCACCCAAAGTCAAAGCATGCGCTAAAAAAGCTTTGAATTTAATTTCTTTATTACATAAAACGTCTGGGTTTGGTGTTCGTGCTTGTTGGTACTCGTTCAGAAAGTGTTCAAAAACTCCATGCCAATACTCATTTGAAAAATTAACATGATGTAACTGTAAGCCCAGCTGATCACACACTGATTGGGCATCAGCTAAATCTTCTGCGGCGGGACAATGTCCGGGTTGGTCATCGTGCTCCCAGTTTTTCATGAACAAGCCTGAAACATCATAGCCTTGTTCACGTAAAAGATACGCTGCCACACTTGAATCTACGCCTCCAGACATGCCGACGATTACTTTGAGGCGCATATTTTATGTTCCATAAATTTGTAACCGCGCGCAGTATATGTTACAACGTATTTTTTATCAAGGACAAAACCATGCATATTTGTCTAAAAACGTACTCAAAGCGTGAAAAAAAAACTCTGGTACAAGTTATTGTAACAGATCGCTTGCCAGTCCATCTGACCGGACCTTGTGAGTTGGATTGTGAATTACAAGTTCATGCTGAAAAAGATCATTATGTAGTTACATTAAATAGCGTTGCTAATTTAGCGGTGACTTGTCAGCGTTGTTTGGCAGTGTTTGACTATGAACATCGACAACTAACGCGATTGGCTGCATGTAACGATGATATGATTGCATCAATGTTGATGGCACGTTTTGATGATGTCGTGGTTATAGACGATGAACTTGATTTGCAGCACATGATCACAGATGAGTTACACTTGCTCGTGCCTGAGAGACATAATTGTCCAGGTGACTGCGATCAGGACGCATTGTCTCTTTTGGGGGCGGTTTGTGCCTAAATCATTATGAAGGAACTATTTTTTCTTACTACATTTTGAAATTAATGGATTAGACACTTGGCTTATTAATAAAAAATCGGTAAAATTCGCTCCCTGCGCAGTTCAACAATAGTTCAGGGTTTAACTGAAAAAGGTTTGAGGAGTAGCACCATGGCAGTACAGCAAAATAAGAAATCACGTTCACGACGTGATATGCGACGTTCGCATGATTCTTTATCAGCCCCAACGTTATCAATTAATGCAACTACGGGCGAAGCACATCGACGCCATCACTTGACTCCTGACGGCTACACACATGACGGCCGACGTGTAATTGACTCTGGTGTACGTTACGAAGACGAAACCGAGTAATCTGCTTGAAACACATTACGCTGGCAATTGATGCTATGGGTGGGGATCACGGCCTAAAGGTTGTGATACCTGCTTGTTTAGCTGCGGTTCGCAAAAATGCTGATCTAACTCTAATGTTAATTGGAGATGAGCCTCAGATATTATCACATTTGAAGCAACATCAAGGTTCAGATCACCCTGGAATAGTCATCGTTCATACCTCTCAATGCGTAAGCATGGACGAACTGCCATCACATGCATTGCGTACTAAAAAAGATTCTTCAATGCGGGTGGCGATTAACTTAGTCAAACAAGGCCAGGCAGATGCTTGTGTTAGTGCGGGTAATACTGGTGCCTTGATGGCTACAGCACGTTTTGTGTTAAAAACATTACCCGGCATTGATCGTCCTGCAATTATCGCTGAATTACCTACGGCCAAAGGCAGAACACGCGTGATTGATTTAGGTGCTAATCTAGATTCATCAGCCTCACATCTGTTTCAGTTTGCTGTGATGGGATCGGCAATGATTCAAGCATTAGATAATAATCTTAAGCCTCGAATTGCGGTGTTAAATATCGGGGTTGAAGAAATCAAAGGTAATGAGCAAGTCAAACGCACAGCCTATCTATTGTCTGAATGTAAATTATTAAACTATGTAGGTTATGTTGAAGGCGATGACTTTTATTCCGGTGATGTTGATTTAGTCGTGTGTGATGGTTTTGTTGGTAATGTGGCCTTAAAAGCCAGTGAAGGTTTAGCTAATTTGATGCGAACCGTATTGTACGAATCATTTCAACAGCATTGGTGGACTAAAATAGTCGGTTGGATGGCTCGACCCGCTCTGGGTCATTTAAAACGACGTATGGATCCTGCGCGCTACAATGGCGCAAGTCTATTAGGATTAAACGGCATTGTGATTAAAAGTCATGGTGGTGCAAATGCGGTGGCGTTTCAATATGCGATCGAAGCTGCGATGTTACAGGTACGAAGTAATGTTGTAGCCTTGGTTCGAGATCAAATTAATACACTCATTCATCAAGGTTTACTACTTTAAAGCGCGCGGAGAAGTACAATAATGTTAAAACATGCATTGGTTTTTCCTGGACAAGGTTCGCAGTCTGTTGGCATGCTGAGTGCACTAGCGGAATGTTACCCTGTAGTACGTGAAACCGTAGATAATGTCTCTTTAAGATTAAATGAGGATATCTGGGAGCTGATAGCTGAAAATCATGGCTCTCGCTTAGATCAAACAGAATATACGCAAGTTGCGATGTTAACTGCCGATGTTGCAGTTTATCGTGTATTAGAAATGCTCGGAATTCGGCGTGCGCAAGTAATGGCTGGCCATAGTTTAGGTGAGTACGCAGCCTTGGTCTGTTCCGGCAGCTTGAGCTTGTCTGATGCCGCCTTTTTAGTTCGCGAGCGTGGTCGCTTGATGCAAGATACAGTTCCTGCTGGAGCGGGCAGCATGGCTGCAATTGTTGGTTTGACCGATCAGCAAGTACGCGATGTATGTGCCCAGGCAAGTGTCAATAATTTAAATGTAATGCCGGCTAATTATAATGCTATCGGTCAGGTTGTGATTGCAGGTCATACTCCAGCAGTTGAGCACGCGATGCGTTTAGCTGAAGATATGAGTGCGCGCTTGGTTAAAAAGATTGCGGTGAGTGTGCCATGTCATTGTCCTTTGCTGATTGATGCTGCTGATATATATGCTCAGGCTTTATTAGATACTGAATTTAAAATCCCAGAAGTTACTGTGATCAGTAACGTTGATTTAAGTGAATACACAACTGTCGATCAGATCCGCAGATTGTTAAAAGAGCAGTTATACAGCCCGGTACGTTGGGTGGAAACAATACAGGCAATCAAAAATAAAGAAGTTAACTTGATAATTGAATGCGGCCCTGGTAGTGTTTTAACCGGATTAGTTAAGCGGATTGATAAATCAATCCCGGCCATGAGTGCGGCTGAGCCTTCAAATTTATTACTTTTATTAGAACGTTACCCGGATTTAGCTGGCAGATTTTCTTGAAAGGATATGAAAATGCATAATTTACAAGGTAAAACAGCACTAATAACTGGCGCTAGTCGTGGATTAGGTCAAGCTACAGCTTTGATGTTAGCGCAAAATGGTGCCTATGTGATAGGTACAGCCACTACTTTAGCGGGTGCAGAGTCAATTACTCAAGCTTTGGCCGACATCGGTGGTTCCGGTGAAGGAGTTGTGTTAGATGTGACTGTTAAGGAGCAGGTAGATGCTTTAATGGAGCGTTTGACTGCTGAAGAAAAGTCACCACTTATTTTGGTAAATAATGCCGGTATTACGGCGGATGATTTATTGCTGCGCATGGAAGAGGCCGAGTGGTATCGAGTTATAGAAACTAATTTGAATGCTGTTTTTCGTATGACGCATGCATGTTTGAAACATATGTTTCGTTCCAGAGGTGGGCGCATCATCACGATTGGTTCTGTGGTAGGATCATCAGGCAATGCAGGACAATGTAATTATACTGCGGCCAAAGCAGCGGTGATTGGTTTTTCTAAATCATTGGCGGCGGAAATGGGCAGTAGAGGTATTACGGTGAATGTTGTTGCTCCTGGTTTTATAGAAACAGATATGACTGCAACTATGCCGGAGCGTGTTAAAGAAGAGTTGCTCAAGCGTATTCCGATGCGTCGTTTAGGTCAGGTTGATGACATTGCGGAGGCTGTTTTGTTCTTAGCTTCGGATGCAGCAAATTATATTACCGGCACAACATTGCATGTTAATGGCGGTATGTACATGGATTAGTAGTATTTATTTTTTTATCAACAGAAGAAGAGGGTAGTCACGTTATGAATACAGTAGAAGAGCGCGTTCGTAAGATTGTGGTCGAACAACTCGGCATTAAAGAAGAAGAGTTAAAAAATGATGCTTCTTTTGTGGATGATTTGGGGGCGGATTCATTAGATACAGTTGAATTAGTCATGGCACTAGAAGAAGAGTTTGAAACAGAGATCCCTGATGAACGAGCTGAGAAAATCAGAAACGTTACTGAAGCTGTGCAATATATTGAAGAAAATTTAGAAAAAGAGTAAGTTATCCCCCTTTAGGAACATGCCTCTTGATCTTATTGGTCTTGGGGTATGTTGCTTTTCTTTTTTGAGGAATGATTCATTGAATAAACGACGCGTAGTGGTCACAGGCATGGGCATGCTTACTCCGGTTGGTTTGACCGTAGAAGAGTCTTGGAGAAATATTCTAGCTGGTGTGAGCGGAGTTACTCGGATTGAGAGCTTTGATGTTCAGGATTTTTCCACAAAGATATGGGCAAAAGTAAAAAACTTTCAAGTGGATAACTATATTCCGGCAAAAGATGCCAGAAAAATGGATCCTTTTACCCAATATGGCATGGTAGCAGCCGATGAGGCTATTGCTGATGCAAAGTTAGTTTTAGATGAAGTATCCTGTTTGCGCGCAGGCGTTGCTGTGGGTGCAGGGATCGGCGGAATTGAAACAATCACCCATAATCAAGATCGTTTGATGAGTGGTGGTCCGCGTAAGGTTTCTCCTTTTTTTATTCCTGCGGGCATCATTAACATGGTCGCAGGTCAGATTTCAATTAAACATGGCTTAAAAGGCCCAAATATTTCTATTGTCACAGCATGCACTTCGGGCACACATAATATAGGTATTGCTGCACGTATGATTGCTTATGGTGATGCGGATGTTATGGTGTGTGGCGGATCTGAAATGACGAATACACCTTTATGTTTAGCCGGCTTTTCTGCCGTGCGTGCGCTCTCCAAGCGTAATGACGATCCAGAAAGAGCTTCACGCCCATGGGATAGAGATCGTGATGGTTTTGTTATGGGAGAGGGCGCGGGTATTTTAGTACTTGAATCATATGAGCATGCTGTTGCACGTGGCGCAAGGATATATGCTGAGTTAGCTGGTTTCGGGATGTCTGCAGACGCATATCATATTACTGCACCAGATGAAAATGCCGATGGCGCTATACGTTGTTTGACAACCACGTTACAAGATGCCGGTATAAAAGTTTCAGATGTTGATTATATTAATGCTCACGGAACATCAACATATTTGAATGATCTTAATGAAACTAAGGCAATCAATCATGTTTTTCAAGATCATGCAAAAAAACTCGCTGTAAGTTCAACTAAATCCATGACCGGTCATTTATTAGGTGCCGCGGGGGCAGTAGAAGCTATATTTTCAGTGTTAGCGATTCGCGATCAACTTGCACCACCTACAATGAACTTAGACAATCCTGGTCCGGGTTGTGATCTAAATTATGTGCCAAATGAGCCAGAAGCGCGTAAAATCCGTTATGCACTAAGTAATTCACTCGGTTTTGGTGGAACTAACGGAAGTTTGTTATTTAAGCGCATGGATGATGAGTCTGGTCCTGCGTGATCAATAAAACCACCAAAGCTAGCGCGCACTTATTACAGGTTGGTTTGCTGATTACAATCATCCTAGCTTTGGCGCTTAGCGCAGGGTTCTTGTTGACTAAACCCATGCCATTGAGATCCACAGACAATATGATTGTGGTTGTACGGGCTGCAACATCTGCGGCGGGTCTGATGCGTGATTTGCATGCCAGGAACTGGGTGCGTTGGCCTGAGGTCTGGACTATAGCGGTGCGCATAACCGGCAATGCTGCTCATTTAAAAGCTGGTATATATCAACGTCAACCCAACGATAGTGCCTGGATTTTTATTCAGCGTGTTGTAGCTGGTGATGTGTTGAAACAAAAATTTTGTATTGTTGAAGGTACAAATCAGTGGCAATTGAAATCAGGTCTAATCCATGCTGCGTATCTTACAGATGCAAATAGTGCCTGGGATCTAGAGCAAAGTAATCAGCATTCTAGCTTAGAAGGTTTAATATTTGCAGATACGTATGAGTATACGGCTGGCAGTAGTGCGCGTGTCTTATTGCAGCGCGCGCAAACCAAATTAAATCAGGTACTACAGCTGATTTGGACACGGCGGGCGGCCGGATTGCCGTATAGGAATGCATACGAACTTTTGATTGTAGCCTCAATTTTAGAAAAAGAAACCATGTGGCCAGCTGAAAAACGTTTAATTTCAGGCGTGATTGTTAATCGATTAACGGCGCACATGCCGTTGCAAATGGATCCAACCGTACGTTATGCTTTAGGTAATGAACATATGGCAGCACTGAAACATGTGGACTTAAGTGTAGATTCGCCATTTAACACGTATAAAAATCATGGGTTACCGCCAACTCCAATTGCTATGGTTGGTCTAGATGCACTAGCCGCGGCCGCTCATCCGGCTGAGACTGATTATTTGTATTTTGTAGCTAAAGGCGATGGAACGCATCAATTTTCCAGTAATTATGCGCAACATCTGCGTGCAATTGCACAATTGAGGCAAAAACAGTGAAACGGATTAAACCCGGTCGATTGATAGTTATAGAAGGTTTGGAGGGAGCAGGAAAGTCCACGGCCATGCGCACAATCCAACAACAGCTGATAAAAAATGGATTGGAGGTGATTACTACCCGAGAACCTGGTGGAACTGTGATTGCGGAGCATATTCGTACTTTGCTTAAAGTTCCAGTCGAGCATGAGACTCTCGATCCTCTAGCAGAAACCCTGTTGTTTTATGCAGCCAGAGTACAACTGATCCAGCAGGTCATGCAGCCAGCCTTAGCCAGGGGTGCTTGGGTGTTAGCGGATCGTTTTGAGTTGTCAACCTTTGCTTATCAAGGCGGTGGACGTCAAGTTGACAGTCAATTACTCAAACAATTATCTGCATGTTGTGTGCACGGAATCGAGCCAGATCTAACACTTTTTTTAAATATAAGTCCTGAGATTGGCTTGCAGCGAGCTTTAAAGCGTGGAAAACTAGATCGTATTGAACAAGAATCCGTTGATTTTTTTCAACGCGTACATGCAACTTATGCGCAGCATGTAAAAGATATGCCGCGCATAGTGGTTGTAGACGCAAGTCAACCTTTGGCGGTGGTTCAGAGTTGTCTGCGCAAAGCATTAGAGCACTATTTGAGAACTAATCAAGAT
Organism: Legionellaceae bacterium; assembly: GCA_947505025.1. Classification (GTDB taxonomy): domain Bacteria; phylum Pseudomonadota; class Gammaproteobacteria; order Legionellales; family Legionellaceae; genus CANNIJ01. The sequence continues at coordinate 10,583 of CANNIJ010000018.1, forward strand.
GCAACGATCACGTCCACTTGAACCACTTGCTATTCATGCGCAGCCTTGGTCTGTGTTGGATACCTATATCCAATCAAAAACCATCCCACATGCTTTTTTTTGGTCTGGACCACGGCATGCAGAATTAATTGTATTGGCACATGCATTTATGGCTGCATTGATGTGTACTGAGCAAAACACACCTTGTGGTAAATGTACTTTTTGTGTGAGTTTATCCTCAGGAACGTGTCCTGATTTGCATGAAGTTCGTCTTGAATCCGGCAGTACAGTGATTAAAATCGATCAGATCCGAGCATTACATCCAGCTATTGATCAATCACCTCAGCGTGGTTCGCATCGTTTTGTATTGATCGAACCAGCAGATATGTTGAATGCAGCTGCCGCAAATGCATTACTTAAAGTTTTGGAAGAACCGCCAGATAGAACATTTTTTATTCTGATTTCTGAGCAGATGACCGGGTTACCCTTAACGCTGTTAAGTCGTTGTCAGCGCCATGTTTTTGGTAGTTCAGGGCATATTCGGACTGCTGGCCAACGTAATTATTTAGGCTTAGGCCAATTACAACCACCAGATAGCATACGTTCATTGTTATGCGATACCAGCGGAACAGTTATGGCGCTTTTGTTAGAGCTATTAAATAGACAGATAACAGCATCAGCTGTGGCTGCGTCGTTGTCAGCATACCCATTAGATGAAGTATTATGGTTTTTATACCTGCTTATAGCGCAAGCGATCTATGATAATCTTTTAGATTATCTGTCCAGTAATAGTCAGCAAGTTATTAAAAAAATTCGTGAATTACCACCAGAAAAGTTATTCGCTCAATTAACTAAGCTAGTTAGCTGGATGAAAGCTGCACGAGATGACACCCGTTTGAATCAAACATTAGTATTAGAAGTTTTTCTTTTGGATTTAGTGGCGGTTAACAATAAAAGTATAGGGGTATAGTGCACCCATTATACTTAGGTTGTAACTCAACAAGTTGCAAGAATTGCGGGCTTGGAAAAACGTAGCGTGAGTTAAATGGTACAGACCTGTATGATTTAGGCGGATCTATGTATTAATTTAGAGGTTTTTGGTATTTTGAGTGAATTGGGATGTAATCAAATCTTTGTGCTGAACCTATTGAACCACACTCATCATAAGTATTATCTACACAGAGAAAAAATTCCTCCGCTCCATAATTAGTGACATACGATAGAGCTAGATCTACAGAGTGAAAATGAATGATTTGATTATCTTTCTTAATAAAATTGTCGGAATCTTTTGAGATTATTTCAACAATATATTCGTATAGTTCAACTGGTGAGTAAATTAAAGCAATCACCTTTGAGTTATTTCGAGCATCATTTATGAAGTCCTCGTGCGTCTTGTTTGGCATAACCCTCATTCCGTAAGATTAGTTGATAATTACTGACTTTTTAATTCATAATATAGTTTATTTTCTTGTGTCTATTCTAACAGTATAGTTCTTTAAATAAGCTACTGCAATTTGGAGTACCGTTTTCATGAAACTTATGGTGATTATTGACTTGCGTGGTATGATTCTATCATCAATATATTGACATACGTCAATAAGGAGCAATGTCAGATGTTTTTATGCCAGGAGAAGCTATGTTAATTGACAGTCATTGTCATTTACAATCATTGGATTTGGCCGAATTTGATCATAATTTAGATCAGGTTATGCAGCAAGCATTAGCAAATGATGTGAAACATATGCTATCTGTTTGCATTAGCCCACAGGATCTGCCGCGCTTGCACGCAATTGCCGATCGTTATCCAAATGTCAGCACATCTGTAGGTGTGCACCCGAATGATATTTTGTCAAATATAGTGGATACAGATCAAATTATTACATGGGCCGATCACCCTAGTTGTATTGCAATCGGTGAAACCGGTTTAGACTACTACAGGACAACCGAGCCAGATGAGCAATTGTTACAACAACAGATGTTTCGCGCGCACATTCAGGCTGCACGTTCTTCAGGTAAGCCTTTAATTATCCATACTCGGCATGCTGCTGCAGACACCTTACGCTTGCTTAAGCAGGAACGAGCAGCAGAGATAGGTGGGGTTATGCATTGTTTTTCTGAGGATTGGGATATTGCGCGTCAAGCGCTGGATTTAAATTTTTATATCTCCTTTTCTGGAGTGATCACCTTCAAGAATGCAGATGCTTTACGTGAGGTTGCTAAAAAGGTGCCAATAGACCGGCTGTTGATTGAAACAGACGCTCCATACTTAGCCCCAATCCCTTTTAGAGGCAAACAAAATCGTCCGGCGTGGGTGCGTTATGTGGCACAGGCATTAAGCACGGTTCGTGAAATGGAATATCTGTCTTTGGCGGAGCATACATGTAATAATTTTTACCAATGCTTTAGGGTGCAGGCATGAGTTTATGGATTGGGCTTATGTCCGGCACCAGTATGGATGGTATCGATGCTGTATTAATGGATGATCAGGATAATAAATTAATTTCAGCGCTCACACATCCATATAGTGGCCTGGCAAAACAGGCTCTGGCTAATTTATTCTCTCAACCTTTAGATTTGGGCACTTTAAATCAACTGAGTAGTTTTCTGGGAGATGAGTTTGCTGATGCGGTAGATGCTTTATTAATATACTCTGGAACTAAAGCGCAAGATGTAATTGCAATTGGATCCCACGGTCAAACTGTAGCACATTCAACTAACGTATCAAGGCCATATACCATCCAGTTAGGTTGTCCACACACTATAGCCGAGCGCTCAGGGATTACTGTGGTTGCAGATTTTCGTACCCGTGATGTTGTTATAGGCGGGCAGGGCGCTCCATTTGCACCAATATATCATCAATTCTTGTTTGGTCATCTGCAAGAAACTATGGCAATTGTTAATATAGGTGGTATTTCTAACGTTACTTTCTTGGGTGAAGATGGCACTTTATTGGCGGGCTATGATGTTGGGCCGGGAAATTGCCTGATGGATGCATGGGCTCAACTTCATTTAGGCCAGCCTTTTGATGATCAAGGTAACTGGGCGGCAACTGGTAAAGTCATTCCTGAGTTATTAACGTATTTATTATCAGATCCTTATTATCAAGCATCTGCGCCTAAAAGCTTATGTACCTCCTCGTTTGCATTGTCACACTTAAGCGATGTATTAGAACCGTCCTGGTTGCCAAATGATGTTCAAGCTACATTTCTTGCGTTAACTGTCACGACGATTAAAGATGCAGTGCGTGTGTTTGCGGAAAATTACAAACCAGTCGTGCGTTTAGTGATCTGTGGCGGCGGCGCGCGCAACCGTTGTTTGATGAGTCATTTAGGCAGTGAGCAAATATATATATCGCTAATTAGCAGCCAAGATCTTGGCGTTGATCCAGATTACTTGGAGGCGATGATGATAGCGTACCTAGCACGCAAGGCCTACTATGCAGAGTCCGTAGATCTTGGTATGATCACTGGTGCTAAAAAAATGGCAATCTTAGGGGCGATTTATCCTAAAGGATTGACAAGATAAATTGGATTAGGGTGTAATGGGGTTTTATCTGGAAAAGGTAATGTTATCTTGAATCAACGCTCAAATACAGCGCAACATCAGCGAGATGCTTATATTATTTTTTTCCTTGCAGCATCTTTTTATTTATATGAATTTGTACTGCAAGTTGCGCCAAGTGTTATGGCGGCACCAATGATGCGTACATTTCACGTGAATGCAGAAGGTTTTGGGATTATCTCGGCATTTTATTTTTATGCATATGCGCCCATGCAGTTGCCAGCAGGATTATTATTCGATCGTTATGGACCACGTAAACTTATGACCGCGGCACTGTTACTTTGTGCCTTTGGCTCGTTCTTTTTTGCATCTACAGATAGTGTGATCACTGCGTCTTTGGGACGTTTTATCATTGGGATTGGTAGTGCATTTTCTTTTATCGGTGTGTTAGTGCTTTTATCGCGCTGGTTCCCGGTTAAGTCATTTGCAGTTTTTGCAGGTATTGCACAAACTATGAGTTCAGTGGGGGCAATCTTTGGTGAGGCGCCACTAGCAAAATTAGTGCAACATGCTGGATGGCGTAATGCGAGTTTTATATTAGCAATCATCGGTTGTTTCTTGGCTTTATTATTATGGTTGTTTATTCGCGATTATCCTGATCAACCAACACAATCGCTCCCAACTAGACGACTACGAGAGGAATGGCGCCAACTGCATCAGGTATGTCGTCACCGATATACCTGGTTGATTGGAGCATATGCGTTTGCGATTTGGACTCCGATTGCAATTTTTGCAGCCTTGTGGGGCGTGCATTATTTGCAAGAAAAGTATCAGGTTAGTGTGGTCGTTGCAGCTGGAATGTGTAGCATGGTTTGGTTTGGCATTGGCGTTGGCAGTCCTTTACTGGGCTGGGTCAGTGACAAGTATACCAGTCGTCGAATCGCGCTATTGATGAGCGCAGTGCTAGGGTTAATCTCAACGCTGGTGTTGTTATATGTTCCTGATGTGCCTTTAAGTGTGATGTATGGGGTTTTATTTGTCTTTGGGCTGGGTGCCAGCGGCCAATCAGTTAGTTTTGCCGTGGTCAAAGATAATAATCCATCGCATTTGGTCGGCACAGCGTCGGGGTTTAATAATCTTTCGATCTTAGTTGGAGCAGCTATTTTTCAGCCAATTGTAGGGACCTTATTACATTACAGCGCACAATTTAGGATTGTGAATCATGTGCCGATTTATGCTGTGAGTGCGTACCAAAAAGCATTTTTAGTCATGCCATGTTGTTATTTTTTGAGTTTATTTATCGCTATGTTTTTACTAAAAGAATCACATCCATCACGTTCATTATTGACTGAAAAATCTGGTGTAATGATTTGATGCCAGCTTTTAATCGGATCCGAGTTGCAAAATCATTATTTTATTTAGCAATTCTTGGCGGACTATGCTGGCAGTTGTTCTGGATTTTGAAGCCACAGCCCGAACTAAAACCACGCCCAGAGCTCAAGCCACCGGAGTTACATCTGGCATCAGCTAGTTTTCAGGAAATGCCCGCGTGGCAAAAAACTGATTTAAGCGCTTCGTTTAAAGCTTTTGAAGTTTCATGCCATGCTTTCTTAAAGCAAGCACCAGCGAAAGTTGTTGGTAGTAAATTTATACCTTTAACGGCTCAAGATTGGTACCCCGCGTGTAATGCGGCTAAAAAAATACATAACCCAACCAATCAACAAATACGTGATTTTTTTGAGACGTGGTTTCATCCTGTGGTTTTTGAAAAAAAACGTTTGATTAAAGGATTATTTACCGGCTATTACATGCCGCTATTACGCGGCAGTTTAACTAAAACCAAACATTACTCAACACCATTATATTCGTTGCCAACAAATTTATTGACCGCAAAGTTAGCTAGTTTTGTAGCTGAGCTGACACCAAAAATTTTAGTTGGACGCATTAAAGGCAAGCAGTTTATTCCTTACTATTCACGCGCAGAAATCGATCACGGAGCCATAGATGGTGTTGCACGTGTAATTGCCTGGGTAGAGCATCCTTTTGATCGCCTGACATTAGAAATTGAAGGATCTGGAATCATAAAATTAACCGACAATAGTCGTTTGGTTTTAGGCTATGCTGGTGAAAACGGCGCGGCATATACGGCCATTGCAGCTGTCTTAATTCGTAATGGGGATATGACTCGAGATAATGCGTCGATGCAAAATATTCGTAAGTATCTTGATTCTCACTCCGACAGGATGATGGAGATTTTACATCAAAACAAATCATTTGTTTTTTTTAATAAGCAAGCTGGACAAGAAGCTCTGGGCAGCCAAGGGGTGCCACTGACTGATGGCTACTCATTAGCAGTAGACCGAAATTGGATTCCAATGGGCACACCATTATGGTTATCGACGACTAGACCGGATGAAAAATTACCGGTACAAAAACCATTCCACAGATTAATGATAGCGCAAGATACTGGCGGAGCTATTCGAGGCCCTGTCAGAGGCGATGTTTATTGGGGTGCTGGTGAGCGCGCCACTGAGATTGCAGGAAAAATGAAAAATCCAGGATACTATTGGTTATTATTACCGAATCATGTTGAAACCGCCTAAATCTTTGCTGCCATGGTTGAACTGTGAGAGCTTTCTGACTGCAAAGTTAAAAGCGATGACTGGAGATGCAACCTTAAAACTATTAGATCAATCGTTGACCCCAACCAATGATTGGGAACGTATGCTTTTAGGCGTGGATGAAGATTTAGTATTGCGACGTAATATTTTGATGTCCAGCCATGACATACCATGCTGGTATGCACGTACAGTATTGCCGCACTCAACCTATACGGCTAATGTATCTTTATTTGCGCGCTTAAAACATGAAACATTAGGGCATTTGATTTTTTTCGACAATCAAATAACGCGCACCAGTATAACTAAGTATTCAATTCTTGAAACTTGCGCTGAGTACAGTTGGTTAAGGCCAATGATTTGTCAGTCTAACGATACTCTTTGGATGCGTAGATCTAAGTTTCACATAAATCAGACATGGCCATTTTTCTTGATGGAGATTTATCTGCCTGGTTTGCTAAAATTGATTGAAGCATAGATGATAATCCATCAGCAATGTGTGTAGGATTAGTTTTGCTAACATTAGCTGCATGTGCATGCACAAAATTAGCTAAAGCATCAGCATTGGCATCTTCCCAGAGTAATCCGGTAGTTAATGTTTTTGTTTGTGTTTCTCGTGGATGATGTAAGAAAAAGAATTTGTTTCTTTTGATAGGTATAGCCATATGTTCCATAGTACTCATACCTCCGCTACGCAGGATGATCGCATCACTACGAGCCATTATTGGAGCTGTTTCGACATCAGTTTGAAAGCAAAGAATATGCAGTTTTGGACACGTTCCATTATACTCAAGCAATAAACTCTGTACTCGGCGATCTACTTCAACATTATCTCCGCGAAACAGAAACACATGGGATATTGTTGGTATGTTTTTAATGATTTGTTCCAGGTAATCTACCATGGCTAAACCACCCAAAGCACCCAGCATGATTGAAATCACTGTATCTGCGGGCTCGATGGCTATAGTACGCATTACGCCATCTTGCTGACTAACGCTCATATATAAAGTGTTGTCACGTTTAATATACAGCTCTAGGTTAGGATTTTTAAACCCTGCTTTGACCATTGGATTACTAGACGGATTGAGCATTTTGATGTTTTGATAAGAACCAATTGATTGAATTTGTGAAGCATGTAAATCAAATTCACTATTGCACATCAGCATTAAAATGATGCGTTTTTTTTGTATATGATTGAGTCGATTGAGTGGTTTTATAAAATGAATTGCCCCTGGACTGGGAATATCCGTCATATATTGATGGATATTTATTTTTTGTTTGACTGATTGGTTATAAGTTAATACAGCATCACAAATAGCCTGCATTGCTTGTGATTGAGTAGACAATATATGTGTGTAAGGCATTCCGCGACGGGCAGCCTGCTGCAATTTTTGCAAAAAATAAGAATATACACGGCGATAATGCCAGTTATCACTTAATTTTTGATGCTGGATTGTATTGTGAATATCTTCAATATCATCATGCACTTGAAATGCATTAAAGACTGCAGCAAACTCATATCCAGCTGGATAAACATCTAGTAATACATCTATATACTTGCGTTGACCTTGATTTTGTTGTTTGTTTTTTAGTTTTAAGAGCTCGGCATTAAACAAATGACGATGTGGTAAGTTGGTAGAGCCAATACGTTGATTGATCGCGCGTAAAGGTTTACTCAGCCAGGTTATAGACTGCAGAAAAACTCCAAGTGTAACCACGCAACGTATGAGTGAAAGTTTTCTACCCTTATATTTTTGAGCGTTATGATCTATAAGATCGATATTCGGTGTTTGCATTAACTCTGCGATCAAGCATTCAACCGCAGAAAGATGTCCACCACCACCGCTGCATGCAATAATCAACGGACGTTTTAATGGATTCTCAACCGAGTTGCTAAATTGCATTCCTTGCATTATGCCTCCTAATGACAATGTCTGACCAGAGACAGAAATACCACTTGAATGCCTGGGTTACCCGGGATTATGAATTAACCAGTTACATTAGAATGTAGTTGACGTTTGTTTATAATGCAAATATGTATAATATGTATGACGTGGGGAGTTACAAAATCAACAAGTCTATTGTACA
>CANNIJ010000019.1 GCA_947505025.1 Legionellaceae bacterium
ATACTTGTGAGTTTTTGTGCTTTTTACCTCAGTTCAATAATGGAGATTTTAATGGTTGTAATGAAACGGCTGCTGGCAACAGAGCTGCACATGCATATTGGTATGAAGGTGCGGGTTCGTGGGTGGTTACATGCTTTGCGTTCTTTAGGTAAAATTCATTTTTTGATCATACGTGATCGATCTGGTTTAAGTCAGGTTGTAATCCAGGATCCGATGGAATTTCAAAAGGTACGTGGACTTCAGGTTGGATCAGTGCTGGAAATTCATGCAGAGGTATCGGGTAACGCAGATGCTAATATGCGCATAGAGCTGATCAATCCATCGATTATAGTCGAAGTTACGGTTAATGACCCTCCTGAAGTGGAATACGTTAAACATGATATCCCCAGCGAAATTGATTATATTCTCGACCATCGAGCGCTGGCTTTAAGAAATCGTAAAATCCAGGCTGTATTTAACCTGCAAGCCGAAATTGCACACGCTTATCGCAAATATATGCACGACTGTATCGGTGCCGTTGAATACTTTTCTCCGAATATAATTGGCACCTCTAGTGAAGGTGGCGCAGAATTTTTTAATTTGGATTACTTTGGTTATAGCGCTACTTTAGCACAAAGCAGCCAGCTGTATAAGCAAGTTATGGTTGGAGTAAATGAACGGGTTTTTGCTTTGGCACCCTTTTTTCGTGCCGAAAAATCCCACACATCACGCCACCTGTCAGAGGGTAAACAGTTTGAGTTTGAAATGGGTTTTTTTGAAAACTGGCAAGATATTATGGATATTCAAGAAGGTGTAATTAAAAACATTGTGGCGCATTTGAATGAAAATTGCACGAATGAAATCGCCTTACTTGAGCATGGAATAATTAATGCACCACAATCTGTGCCGATTCCACGTCTGACGTTTGCACAAGCACAAGAACTTTATTTTGAGCGCACCGGAGTCGACGAGCGCGCCCAGGATGATTTGAGTCCGGCGGCAGAAAAAGAGTTATGTGTATATGCCGCTGAAACTTATGGTACTGATTTAGTTTTTATTACTGACTGGAAAACTAGTAAACGGCCTTTTTATTCATTTACAAATGCAGAAAATCCAGAGTTAACTAATACTTTTGATTTACTCTGCGCCGGCACCGAAATAACCTCTGGCGGTCAACGCCGACACACCTATGCGAGTATGCTGGAAGGTATCCAATTAAAAGGCATGGATCCTGCAGATTTTACGGATTATTTAAGTATCTTCAAATATGGTATGCCTGAACATGGCGGTTTTGGTATGGGCCTTGAACGATTAACCATGACTCTACTTAAACTCAATAATATTCGTGAAGCATCACTCTTCCCTAGTGATCCAAAACGTATTGCCGGCACAAAAATCAAAGCTAAACTTTTCTTTGGTGCTGAAAATATTCGCAATGAAATTTTACGTAGTTTAAAAGATAACAACATGCAATATACACACGCACAAAATGTGGCAGAGAATGAACCTTCAATCAAAGCCATGATCTTGCGTGGTAAAAAAACCAAAAAGAACTACCAATTTAACTTGTTAGCGCATCAAAAATTAGATATGAAACGTGTGTCTGAACTTGTGCAAGAAAAATGTGAATTTGAAGATCCAGCAGTCCTGCAAGCACGTTTTGGATTGGTTTTAGGTGGGGTACCTCCTTTAGGGCATTTATTAAATGTTGAAACCTACTATGATGCTCAAATTCAAAGCGCTGAAAGCGTACGTATACATTGCGGAGTAATCCATGAAAATATACTTCTAAACGTTTCTGATTTATTGATTCTGGCTCAACCCAAAATTGCTGATTTTACAATGGTTAAGCCATGATGAAAAAAAATATTTTAATCTTAAATACCGGCGGCACCATTAGTTCAGTTAAAACTGAACTAGGCTATGTACCAGCCTCTGGTTATGTGCGCCAGGCCTTATCAGAAATCCCCGCCCTGTCACACCCAGAAATGCCCGACTATACAATCAAAGAGTATCTGCCTTTACTAGACTCATCAAATATGACGGTACGTGACTGGAATCGTATCGCCGCTGATATTGCAATCTATCACGACCAATATGATGGATTTATCATATTTCATGGCACAGACACCATGGCATATACGGCCTCAGCCCTGTCATTTATGTTAGAAAACCTAGACAAACCAGTCATTCTTACCGGATCACAATTGCCATTATCTGCAGTCCGTAATGATGCCATGGATAACGTAATCACATCTTTATGGTTGTGTGCGCATCAGCCAATCAACGAAGTATGTATCTATTTCAACCAATGTCTATTACGAGGCAATCGTGCACAAAAAGTCAGTGCTGAGCGTTTTAAGGCATTTGACAGTCCAAACTTTCCTCACTTAGCTGACGTTGGAATTGCAATTCAAATCAATAGCGCAGTCCTGTTACCAGAAAAACAACAAGAATTTCGTTTACAAGCAGTACAAGATCATTTAATTGCCAACGTACGCTTGTTCCCTGGATTATCTATAGATGTATTAGAGTACATTTTGCGTCAACCAATTCGTGGTTTAGTCTTAGAAACTTACGGCGCCGGCAACGCTCCAAATAATGATCCACGTTTTTTTCAGGTATTAAATGATGCTGTAAAGCGTGGCATAGTAATTGTAAATTGCAGCCAGTGTCGTCATGGCCAAGTTGAGATGCATCAATATGCAACCGGATCAGCATTAAAAGCCGCTGGTTTGATTAGCGGACACGATATGACAGCTGAGGCCGCACATTGTAAGTTACTGTATCTATTGAGTAAATACGCTGATGTAACGCAGGTTACATCACTTATGGAGGCTAATATTTGTGGTGAGTTATCCCTGGCTGAATAGTTACGCTGCTTTTTGATTGGCTAATGCAATAAAAATCCAAAGCTATTTTTAATGGCATTAAATTCGAACTTATTAAAGTAGATCGACAAGCTTAACCAAGCACTTAGTCCAGATAGGTCGCTAAATTGTGCTGGCAAATAAACCGGATCGATCAACAGGCCTTCATGTTTAAGTTCCATGAGTAATGGAATATCTTCCAAAGTTAATTTGCCGCTAAATAATAATGGAATCATGTCGATACGATGTTGGCTAATCACGAATCGCATAAAGTTGTAAATTAACACCAGACCTTTAGCATAAGATAGATCTTTAGTGAATGGTCCACCAGTTGGCGTACTGCCACGGAAAACACGTGTGCTTTGTTTATAACTTTGTAATTCAGTACAGCCGCACTCTTGAAAATAACGATATATATCTAAAAAATCTGCGCCATTAGATATCTTATCCAAAGCTACCACACGATTCATAATCGTACGCAATCGTCCGGGATATGCTGAAAAAGTCACTACCTCAGTCAATACAGCTAATCCCTCTTGTAATACACTACATGATGGCGAACCCTTTGCAAGAAAAGAGCAGTATGGTTGGGCGGCACCGTTCAATGTGGTTCCCACATGAACCCAACCTTCATGTACCTCCAGGCAATTCAATTCACGCTCACTAAATTGAGCAGTTTTACTTAGTTTAATCTTGTCTGCGCCGGCAGAAGCATCAGAGACTATTTTATCATCGATCAGAACACGTACATTATGAGTATGAAAATATGTATTTAAACGTGCTTGTAAGATGTCACGCGCCTGATCTGCGGTATAAGATACATCATCCTGATTTGTTGCTAACTGACTGCCTAATGTTGTCAATATATCAAATAATAGGTGTCCCATTTCCGACAAACGCGGGCCTCCTGGATAAAATGCATCCGAAGCATTGCCATAAAGTTCGCCAGCAAGTGAAACAAACAGTGGAGTGCCTCGAGCAGAAAGCATCTCAACTGCTCGCATATACTCATCACAATTACGTCTTAGCAAGCGTGTTATGGCTGAGTATTCGCCAAATTGATGCTGTGCATCATGATGGATTTGACGAAATTCTTGAATTTTATCACTAGGTTGAAACGGCAATGGGTGTTGGGAATAATAATTTATATCTACTGCAGGTAATTTTTTACCTTTATGTTTAAAGAAGTCATGTTCAATGGTAGAATCCCATTTTACCTGATCTAAAATCCTTATATCCTTTTGAGCATTCACAAGACGTTTTGATAGGTTTTTTATTCCCGTCAATTCCTTTTGCTTTAAAGTCATGTGTGCTCTCCGTTTATATTGGCGGTTCTATCTGAACTTTTGCAGGCTTATCTTGTACTGCCAAGTCATAAAAATGACTCATGCTATATGTATTTAATGGCGGCGGCACTACTAGTGTTGGGCCATTTTTACTCTTTAAATAACGCTGATCACCATTATCAGTATAGTATGAAGAACAAGATGTTGCGAACAACATAATCCATACAGCATTTTTTTTCATCTCAAACCCCTTTCATATAGACTAAATTGAACAGTATACTGCCTGTATTTATGTGCTAAGACAAGAGAATGTCTAATTGAAAACTGTAATCATCGACCATTATGACTCCTTCACCTATAATCTTGTGCAACTTGTTGCCCAGATCAACGATGAATGGCCGATCGTGTTACAACACGACCAACATAGTTATGCAGAATTACAGAATATTCCTCACGACAATATCCTGCTCTCACCCGGACCCGGGCATCCTGAATGTATAAATGATTTTTCACTAGGACGACAGATAATTAAACATAGCACCGTACCAGTGTTAGGGATATGTTTAGGTCATCAGGGTATTGGTTGTATGTTGGGTGGTAAGGTTATGTTATCCGCTGAGCCTATGCACGGACGATTAAGCCGTATTCTGCACAACGGCGATCCTTTATTTTCACTAATCCCCGAATCTTTTAATGCAATTCGCTATCACTCTTGGCTGTTAATGGAACCATTACCTGAATGTTTGCAGGTGATTGCGCGTGCTGCAGATCATAGTGTGATGGCCGTACGACATCACACACGACCTTTATGGGGCGTGCAATATCATCCTGAATCCATTGGTACCGAGTATGGCCAACAACTACTCATCAATTTTAACAATCTAACACCAAAACGTACTTCGAATAAGCCATCGGCACCCATCCTGGAACGCTATGAGCAAAAAAAACAGATCTTGCATTTAATTACAAAAAAAATCTCAGCGCCATGTACTTCAGACTATATATTTGCAAATTTATACGCAGATCAAACATCTGCCGTGTGGTTAGATACCAGCAAACTAACTCAGGATGCCCAGCATTTTTCATTCATGGGTTGTCTTAATGGTCCAATGAGTTATCTCCTCCAGTATGACGTTACAAACAATCTGATCACCAAACAACATGGCGCAAAAATACAGCACTATAAAATGGATATTTTTACCTATTTAAACGATGCATTATCGAACATACAAGTCATTGCAGCAGATTTACCTTTTGATTTTATTGGCGGATTCATTGGCTACTTGGGTTATGAATTACATTCTATCACTGATCTGATTCAATCTAAGTACAAATCTGAACATCCAGATGCACAGTTTGTATTTTTAGATCGTGTCATTGTTTTTGACCACACAGAGAATCAATGCTATTTATTGGCATTAACGCCGCAGTTAAACGATTCGCTGGTGCATGATTGGTTCCATAAAGTTGAGACTGCAATCATAGCCAATCAATCAAATATAGATTTTAAACAACTAGTTAAGCCAGAAACTGAGTTCTCATTAAGCCTGCCGCATGCTTGTTATCTGGATAGAATCAACCGTGCATTACAATATATTCGAGCAGGTGAAAGCTATGAGATTTGTTTAACCAATCAAATGACATTTTTAGGGCAGGTAGATCCGGTGGAATACTACCGCTTGTTGCGCACAATAAACCCATCCCACTACGCAGCTTTTTTCAATTTTGCTGAAGTTGCAATTGCATCTGCATCAATTGAACGTTTTATCCGCATTGATCAGCATGGGAATGTAGAAGCCAAACCTATGAAAGGCACATTAGCACGCGGCTTAAACGAGCAGGAGGATCTTAGTTTAAAGCATCAATTGCGTACAAATGAAAAATTTCAATCTGAAAATTTAATGATTGTTGATTTATTGCGGAATGACCTGGGGCGTGTATGTGATGCCGGTAGCATACATGTACCCAAGCTGATGGATATTGAGTCTTATGCAACCGTCCATCAGATGGTCAGTACTATACGAGGGCATTTACGCGCCGAATGTTCAACCATTGATTGTTTACGAGCTACATTTCCCGGAGGATCTATGACTGGGGCACCTAAAAAACGTACCTTACAAATAATTCAAGACTTGGAGACGCATGCACGAGGCATTTACTCTGGGGCTTTGGGTTATATATCACTCAACGGAGCGGTCGATCTAAACATAGTAATTCGAACTGCGATAATTACTCAAGATCGCGTTACTGTTGGCATCGGCGGTGCGATTATTGCATTATCAGATCCACAAGAAGAGTTCAAAGAAATGCTTTTGAAAGCAAAAACACACCAGGAAACACGTAAGAACTTTTAGCTGAAGCCGTGCTACATGCCAGCTATCCTATTGGTAAAAGAGCTACGTAAATAAAAACCGCGTGGTAAAGTCAATACTTTTGCCCCGCTCTCATCTAGTCCATAGCACAAAGACTTGCCATTTGCTGCTTTGGGACGCACCTGCAAATAATCACCAATTCTAGCGTCAATTTTTGCAAGTTCTCCACGACCAATCATGCCTGTAAGTTCATACCAGTCCTGCTGTAAAATCTGTTCTTCAGCAACCGAGGGGCTCCACAAAACTGCATGGCCCAAGCGACGTTGCGCAAAGGGGATCTTAGTATCTCCCTCGACGGGAAGCCATAAAACTCGCCGTATTTTCGACCTGCACTGCGAATTTTCCCAGGTTTGTTCGTGTATCTTTAGTAATGGAATCGTCGTGACAAACGTAGATTCGGCGGGACGGCCTTTATGATTTAATGGTAATGTTTTTAGCTCAACTTCGATATCCAAAAAATCTGGCAACGATTTTGAGCCGGCGCTGGCGCCCAAAGCTAGCTCAACTGCTTGACCGATAAAACCTTTACGCTGAATAATCTGCTCGGGGATCCTTAAGCCTAAAGCACTGGATAAATGTCCAATACTCATGCCCTCAATACCGGCACAGCGCAGCATTAATTCTTGTTCACTTTGTGGAGGTGCCAGCATGTACTGGCTCTAATCTTTGGATTTTTCTGAAACGGTTGGTTTCACTGATTCAACTGGTACAGCTGGCACGCTAGTTGCATTTGCAGGCTTTTTATTTGAATCAGTTTTAAAATCTGTGGCATACCAGCCCGTGCCCTTCAGCTGAAATCCAGCAGCTGAAACCAGGCGTACTAAATCAGGTTTCCCGCAATCAGGGCATATGATTTCTGGGCTAGCATTTACTTTCTGAATCAGATCCAACGTATGCTTGCATGCAGAGCATTGGTATTCATAAATAGGCATAAAAAAATCTCATAGGTGGCAATCGCTGCAGTATAACTATGAACCTTAAATAATACAATTCTGGACTTTAGCTAATGACCACAAGTATCATCTTAAATTGAATGCAGAAGTTGTGCATAATAAATTAATGGAAGAAACATGATCTATCAACGTTACTTGAAACGATTACTTGATATCTGTGTGGCCGGATCCTGCTTGCTCTTACTGGCTCCTATAACCCTCATTTGCTCAATAATTATTCGATTAAAACTAGGAACACCGGTGTTTTTTCGCCAAGAACGACCTGGCTTGAATCGACGTATATTCACCATAATGAAATTTAGAACGATGCTCAATACCCACGATGAGCAAAATAATCTATTATATGACCAGCGCAGACTAACGCGACTAGGGATCTTTCTGAGAAGTACAAGCTTGGATGAAATCCCTACCTTATTTAACGTCTTACGTGGTGATATGAGTCTTGTAGGGCCACGGCCGCTGCTGAAAGAATATTTGATTCACTACAATGACTATCAAAACCAACGTCACTCAGTTAAACCAGGGATCACTGGGTGGGCTCAGATCAATGGTCGTAATGCTATATCATGGGAAGAAAAATTTAATCTGGATGTTTGGTACATAAAAAATCAAAGTTTTTCATGTGACATGCGTATTTTATGGCTAACTTTTTGGCGCGTTATTTCCAGAAAAAACATCAATCACAACGAAAACACAACTATGCCTAAATTTATTGGGAATGAAACAATTATCAATAACCCCTAATTACCACTCAGTTGACCTGCATTTAATGTTAAAACTATATCCATACGTTTTGCTAGCTCAGAATCGTGAGTCACCATTACCAGTGCAGTGTTTAATTGATGATTTAACGCCAACATTTTATCAAAAACCTTTAATGCGGTATTTTGGTCTAAATTGCCCGTTGGTTCATCCGCAAATACACAGGCTGGTTGATGAACTAACGCACGTGCAATCGCCACCCGTTGACGCTCGCCCCCGCTAAGTTGGGCAGGCTTATGCTGTTCTCGAGCAGCCAGGCCTACTTCGGCTAATACATCGGCAGCTTTTGTTAGTGACTCTTTTATGCCAGATCCACCAATCACCATGGGCATAGCTACATTTTCTAGCGCAGTAAATTCTGGCAACAAATGATGAAATTGATAAACAAAGCCAAAATGCTGATTACGCAATACGCAACGTTTTTTTTCTGCCATGGTTTGCCAGTCCTGGCCGTGAACCAAGACTTGCCCTGCAGTCGGCTGATCCAAACCGCCTAATAAATGCAGTAACGTACTCTTGCCCGATCCTGAAGGTCCTACAATTGCCAAACGCATACCTGCATAAACCTTTAGATCAACGCCCAGCAATACATCAACTAATAATGACCCTTCATGATACGCTTTTTTTAATCCACGACACTCTAAAATAATCTCATTCATAATGTAACGCCTCTGCAATCACCGTCTTTGATGCGCGCCATGCCGGATACAGTGTCGCAAAAAAACTCATGAGCACTGCAACCACACACACTAAACTAACGTCGGTCCACAAAATCTTTGAAGGCAAATAATCTACCCAATAAATACTTGAAGATAAAACATGTACGCCCAGCCAAGACTGTAATGTATTGACAATAGTCGTTGTATTCATTGCCAGAATACATCCGCTAACCACGCCCAAAAATGTACCCAAACAACCCAAAAACATTCCCTGAACAATAAAAACACTCAAGATTAATCCTGGTGTTGCGCCCATGGTGCGCATAATGGCAATTTCAGCCTGCTTATCATTTACTACCATCACCAAAGATGAAACTAGATTAAACGCAGCCACGGCAATAATTAGTAATAAAATCAAGAACATCATGGTCTTTTCCATTTTCACTGCTTGGAAAAAAGCACCAAAAGATTCTGTCCAATTCTCCACTCGATAATCTTGACCTAATTGCTGTTCTAATACAGAAGATAACGTTGTAGCTGCATACACATTATTGATTTTCAGATGCAGACCCGACACATCAGCACCCATGCGCATCAATGTTTGTGCATCTGCCAAGCCGATAAATGCTAGTTTTGTATCAAAATTAAATCCTGAACCTGCCGAGAAAATCCCTTTAACAGTAAAACGTTTAAAGCGCGGCACCATGCCAGCTGGGGTAACAGTTGCATCTGGAATCATGATCGTTACTTGATCATCTAGCATTACGCCTAAATTTTCTGCCAGCCCACGACCTAAAAAAATCCCAAAATGATCAAGATTAGATGCATCGCCTAGTAACATTTTTTTTTGCAAATGTGTAATCGGCTCTTCTTTTTTGAGATCAATCCCGGTCAGCATTACCGGTACAGCTTGCCCCTCAAAAGTTAACAGGCCTTGGCCACTTACAAAAGGTGCAATCGCAAGAATTTTAGGATGCATTTTTTGCACTTTAGCTGATACAGACTGCCAATCCTGTAAACTGCCCTGCTGGCCGCTAATTGTCACTTCTGGGGTCATGCCAAAAAATCGACGATGAATTTCCATGTCAAAACCATTCATTACCGACAATACCGTAATTAAGACCATTACTCCCATGCCTATGCCTAACATAGAACTCAAAGAAATAAATGATACGAAATGATTTTTCTTTTTTGCCCGGGTATAGCGCAGGCCAATAAACAATGCCAGGGGTTTAAACATAACGCGGCTCAGCTGATACGAATAGAAAAACATTGTAATGCAATTTCAGTTTACATACGAACATAATTCGGTCCACCACCACCCTCAGGGGCAGTCCAAACAATATTTTGACGTGGATCTTTGATATCACATGCTTTGCAATGTACACAATTTTGCGCATGAATCAGTAATTCTGGACCAGCAGGTGTATGGTTGATCTCATAAACTGCCGCAGGACAGTAACGTGTTTCTGGACTGGCGTATTGCTGATAATTTACCAGTATAGCTAATTCAGGATCGCGTAATGTCAGATGTACTGGTTGCTGCTCAGCATGATATGTGCCCGACAAATACACCGATGAAAGTCGATCAAAAGTAAGGACCCCGTCTGGGGGCGGATAATGAATCTTTTTTGCTAGAGCAGCAGTTTTCAACGTAGCATAATCATTGACTTGTTTGAAGGTCCAAGGCACACGTCCATGCGTTACGTACGTTTCAAAAGCAGCATATGCTAGACCGGCCCACAATCCAGCACGAAAAGCCGGACGAATATTACGTACTGCATATAACTCCTTGGCCATCCAAGATTGATCAAGTGCCGGCTTATATGCAAGATTTTTGACTTTAGAATCAGCAAAATATGCAGCAGCTGCCAGACATCCAGATTCAATCGCAGTATGAATCCCTTTGAGCTTGGGTACATTTAAAAAACCCGCAGCATCACCTAGCAGCATACCACCAGGAAAAGTTAGCTCTGGCAAAGATTGCCAGCCACCTTCATTCAAAGAGCGCGCGCCGTACTCATTACGCTGGCCGCCGTATAAAAACTTACTAATCATAGGATGAGTTTTAAACTTTTGAAATTCTTCAAACGGGCTCAGCCAAGGATTTTTATAATCCAAGCCCACAACAAATCCAACCGCAATCCTCTGCTCATCTAATGTATACAAAAAGCCACCACCATAAGTACTGCGATCTAAAGGCCAACCAACTGAGTGAATTACTTGACCAGGAACATGCTGAGGATCCGTCACAGTCCATAATTCTTTAATTCCTAGTCCATAGGTTTGAGGACTAACTCCATCACGTAAATGAAACCGTTCCATTAAAGATTGACTTAACTGCCCCCTACAACCTTCAGCAAAAAAAGTTTGTTTTGCATGTAAGTGCAATCCAGGCTGATAACGTGATGTTGGTTGTCGGGCACTGTCTAAACCTAGATCCCCTGTTGCAACCCCCGTCACACTGCCGTCAGTGTTATACAAAACTTGGGTTGCGGCAAAACCAGGATAAATTTCACAGCCTAAATCTTGTGCTTGTGCGGCCAAGAACCTGCATAATTCTGCCAGGCTGACTATATAATTACCAGCATTATTCAAAGTTCTGGGCGTGGGCATGCGGTAAGCCTTATGCTTGCTCAGAACATAGAATGCATCATGTATGACTGGAGTCGTTAACGGTGCATTGCCCCAAGTATCAGGTAATAATGATCTTAAACTTTTTGGATCTAGCACTGCACCCGCCAGAATATGCGACCCGATCTGCGCGCCTTTCTCCAATACACAGACCTTTATGCATGTATTTGACTCTAGCGCCAGCTGCTTAAGTCGAATAGCTGCAGCTAGTCCAGCTGGACCAGCCCCAACAATAATTACATCATACTGCATAACTTCATGTTCAATTGACACACTATTTTCCTTATTAATCCCGCCATAAGATCATTTTTTCATTTATCTGCTAGACTTTATAATACGCACCCAGCTAATTAGGTGCGAGTGTTTTTTACTATCATACAAGGAACCTTATCATGAAAAAAACTACATTCGCGTTACTAACATTACTAACTGCCATGTCAACAACCTCTATGGTCACTATTGCCTATGCAGATGATACAATGAGTAGTCAATCAACTCCTGATACCACAAGTCCAGCTGCCACAATGGATGGCACGACAACTACTACCCCAACGGCGACACCAGGAACATGTAGCGATGGCTCGGCATGCTCATGCTCTTCTACTAGTTCTACTGATACTAGTTCTACTGGTACTGGTACTACTGATACTAGCCCAGCCACTAAAAGTTCAACAGACGACTAAAAAATAGTCCTGTCACAAGCATTCTAGGGACGGCCTTTACTCTGGAGTGCTGGCTTGCAGCCAGGGCACACTATGCATTATGCTCTACTTATTTTATTTGAACTAAATAACCATGTTAGATAACATCAACATTCAAAATGCATGTCAAAACCGAACTCCCGTCACTCATAAAATTTTACGCAGTTGGATCGAATTAGCATTGCCGACTACCAATAAGTCTGCTGCAATTACTTTGCGCTTAGTCACGGCAGATGAAATGCTGAACCTCAATCACACCTATCGTAAGATCAACAAAACTACTAATGTATTGTCATTTCCCTCAGATTTACCGGCGGAGATTCAACTTGAGCAGCCATTTTTAGGCGATATAGTAATTTGTCCAGCAGTATTAAAAGCCGAAAGTCTAGCTCTGAAAATAAGTTTAACTGCACACTGGGCACACATAGTCATTCATGGGGTGCTGCACTTGTTAGGTTACGACCATATTTTGACCGAGGATGAGCAAAAAATGCAACCTTTAGAGATTAAATTACTCGAACAACTTGGATTTGCCAATCCTTATTGATAGTATTAAATAAAGTATAACTTTGATCTGCACATGGAGCAGCCACTTGACTAAAGAGTATGATATACGTGGATGGTTTCAACGTTGCAAACATTTTTTAAATCTTGATCCACAAAATCAAGAACAACTAGTAAATCTACTGCGCGATGCTCATATGCGCTCTTTAATTAATAAAGAAACGCTGGCAATGCTGGAAGGTGCTCTGATTTTTGCACATATGCAGGTGCGCGATATCATGCTCCCTAAAAAACAAATGGTATGTATCCATCAAGATTCTAACTTTCATGAGATAATCGCTTGTGTTACTCAATCAGGGCATTCACGTTTCCCGGTTACTGGCGATTCTAACCATGAAATAATTGGCATACTGCACGCCAAAGATTTGTTACGCTTTCAAGATGGTACCAAGCAAAACTTTGACTTACACGATCTTATTCGTGAAACCACATTTATTCCAGAAAGTAAACGCCTGGATGTATTGTTAGCCGATTTTCAATCTAATCGAAATCATATGGCCATGGTTGTCGATGAGTATGGTGAGGTATCTGGCTTTGTCACTCTGGAAGATCTGATTGAGCAAATTATTGGTGAGATTGAAGACGAGTTTGATGTGGATGAAGAAGCATACATTAAAGTTCACGCAGATGCGCATTACATTGTAAAAGCACACACCCCTGTGGAAGAATTCAATTATCAACTACAAGTAACGCTGAATAACTCATCCTATGACACGATCGGTGGTGTAGTCATGGCTGCATTTGGGCATATGCCTAAGCGCGGCGAAGTCATTGTGATTGAGCCCTTTGAGTTTAAAGTTCTGAACGCAGATGCGCGCCATATAAAATTACTCGAATGCTTGGATCGACGCCAACCATCCATCGCCACAGAAGAAAATTACAAATGAGCACCAAAATATTATGCGCTGATCCAGATACAGAACTAACCAATCATCTGACCACCTACTTTGCACAACATGATATTCAAATACTCAGCGCTACCGATGGTCAACAAGCATTATCTATGATAAGAAATCAAGTCTTTGACGCGATGATCTTAGAACTCGATCTGCCAAAAATTAGCGGCTTTGAAATCTTAGCTGAGATACGAGCAAAAAAACTGATACCAGTCTTATGTTTAACCTCACGACAAGACCATCTGGATTGTGTGCTTGCATTAGAGTTGGGGGCTAATGACTACTTACAGAAGCCATGCTCGCATATAGAACTGCTGGCGCGCACAAAAAATATATTACGCAATCAACATCATAAAAACAAAGTAGTACTTAACTATAAAAATATCAGTTTAGACAGTAATACACGTAACGCGACCAATGCTGGTAAATTATTAGATCTAACTAACACCGAATTTAATCTTCTGGAACGATTATTACAGTCGCCGGATCATGCATTATCAAAAGAAGAATTGACAGAATATGCAATTGGTCGTAAATATACAGCTTTTGATCGTAGTATCGATGTTCATATCAGTCACTTACGCACAAAACTCGGCAACCCAGAAAACAATAATGCCTGGATCACCACAGTACGTGGTTTTGGTTATATATTAGAGGATACAAGTACACCATGCTCGACATTAAATGGATCATAGAAAACCCTGAGATCGTCAAAGACAGTATCTTGAAGCGTCATGTACAAGCCAACATTAACGATACATTGGCTTTTTATGCAGCATCTAAAGCGCAACGCGGTACTCTGGATGAAAAAAGAGCGCAGGCGAATCGCATTGCCAAAACCATTCCGACGATCAAAGACGCAAGCAAACAGGAGTTGATCGATCAAGGGCGCGCATTAAATCATGAAATAACTGAGCTTGAAAACACACTACGCATAACTTTAGATGCATATCATGAAGCCATGTTAACTATCCCTAATCGACTGGCTGACGATACTCCTTTGGGTAAAGATGATGATGAAAATCTAATTTTACGCAGCCATCTTACTCCACGGATTTTTGATTTTACGCCCAAGGATCATGTGCAGATTGGGCATGATCTAGATTTAATTGATTTTGAAAGTGGTTCTAAGGTGACTGGCGCAAAATTTTATTTTCTAAAAAATCAGGCAGTATTTTTAGAAATGGCGTTAAAACTATTTGCGATGAATCTTGCGCAGCGTGCTGGCTACACTCCATTAATTACGCCTGATTTAGCAAAGAAATCCATTTTAACTGGCATTGGTTTTTCACCCAGAGGGGCTGAATCCAATATTTATAATTTAGAGGATCTAGATCTAAGTCTGATTGCTACTGCAGAAATAACCATGGGTGGCATGCATGCGGATGAATTATTAAATCAAAGTCAATTACCGTTGAAATATGCTGCTGAAAGTCATTGTTTTCGTCGTGAAGCCGGATCTGGTGGTAAAGAAAATAAGGGCTTATATCGCGTACATCAATTTTCTAAAATAGAACTTTTTCAAATCACAACTCCAGAGACTGCGGAGGCTGCATTAGAAGAAATCGTTCAGTTAGAAGAAACTATTTATCAACAATTACAATTACCCTATAGAGTAATGCGTATTTGTGCCGGTGACTTAGGCGCAACCGCATATAAAAAATACGATCTTGAAGCATGGATGCCGGGTCGTGACTCCACAGAAAAATATGGTGAGATCACATCAGCCAGTAATTGCACGGATTATCAATCACGTCGCCTGAATATCCGTTATCAAACCCCGGAAAAGAAAAAGATTTACCCATATACCCTAAATGGCACAGCGATAGCATTAAGTCGTACACTTATGGCCATTCTAGAAAATTATCAACAAGCTGATGGTAGTGTGATTATCCCTGAGGTATTAAGGCCATATGTAGGATTTGATATAATTCGACGCCCATAACTGAGCGTGCGCGGCTGAAATAGCATCTAGCTCACAAGACTCATATCGACTATATTTTTCAAGTTATGATTAAGTAAGGAATATGATGACCACTACATATGCGGAACCACTGAAACAGGAGCTGTTAGATCAGGCTGCCAAGGATGATAAAGCACACCCTTGGCGAGTCTGTCCATTAGGCCAGCATTTTGTCCGTACTCATCTTGAACATATACCAACATCCAAGACACATCCACAAGGTAAAGTCATCACTAGGCATGAACACTGCGCCCATAATCCATCGCATAAAGATATGTTGTCATTAGATGAAATTCATGTGGTTTCAAGTAAACACTTTGAAGATCTTACAGGGTCACCTACAGCGGCTATTTTGACTGACTTTGATAATGCAGATACTTATGATCAACTCATTCGTGGCTGGGTTCATTATTGGAATGATATTTTTGGATTTGAAGAACCATTGAACCCAAATTTAATAAAGGCGTTAATGGCTACTGAATCAAGTTTTAACGAAAAAGCTGCGACTAAAAATAAGAAAAACCGTGCTCGAGGATTGTTACAGATTACTGAACAAACATTGCATATTTTAAATGATCATAAGGGTGAGCTCAGCAATTATCTTATGTTTATTCGAGCTCAAGATCTTTTTGATCCATCTGTTAATATTTGCTGTGGTGTGCGTTGGCTGTTTAGAAAACAAATCACTGCTTCTGCAAGATTAGGACGAAAAGCGACTTGGGAAGAAGCTGTGATTGAGTATAAATCCTATTGGGACGAGATGGATAATGGTAACGTACCAACTGCGATACTCAGGTTTAGAAAATTTTATCAGCAGTTAGAAGGGAAATAGAATGTTTTGGCATGCCCTTTTTAAAGGAATTATTCCCATTCTATTACTCTGTGTTTCAATGGATCTTTTTAGTCTTAACTTAGACGTGCAAAAAAAATATCCAACGGTATTGCTGATACAAGACTATGGCATTTTAAGCCAAGATGATTTAGCAGCTTACACTAGGGATGTGAAACCAGTTATATTTCATGGAGAAATAGGTAAGAATTATAATTACTGGCAATGTTTTCCTCGAGCAAATGTTGCTATCACGCTTCGTGACAAAGGTTATTCAGCCGAAGACATTGGAAATATTGAAAATTATGGAAATTTATTCATCAGTGTATGGTCACCTAACGGCGTATCTAATGAGTATTCCATGCGTAGACCATGGGCTATTGATGAGGAGGAAATAATATTTAAAAAATGGCAAAAGCTTATGAAAAATGAAAAATACGTCTGTCTCGCTGGAAGTATGGGGGAGGCTGAAAAAAAGATAAAAAATAATAAATCTAATATTAAATACGTCTGGATTTTTGAAAAAATAAAAACTCTAAAAGGGTGTGACTCTTATTTTACAGGTCAATGTGAGCACGCATAGCTTCAGGCAAGGACTGTGACGCGAACGTCATGTAATGAGATTTTCAGTTTGGATGCATGGTTTTTTTCTTTGTTTCATAATTAAACAAATACTGCCTAGCACTGCCTGACACAGCAGTGACGAAAACGTGCCCGAGACTCTCTCGGCGGCTGTCTTCAAATGGGGCTCTTCTGCGTATCTGTAGAAATCAATAACCCTTTGTTTTTATGTTTTTTTTGCAATTAAAGCCATGTTTTATTCAGTTGTATGAAATTTAATTTTGTCGTGGATATTATTCGGTAATTAGGTGCCTGGCACGGCTCTCTGATTGGGCTCATGACTATTTTTAAGTGATCGTAGCTGATTTTGACGAATAAAGCCGCGATGACGTGGGGTGTTACGAAATATGATGACAATTACAGACGACAAACCATTTAAGCAGGAGCTTGTAGGTCAGGCTGCTAAGGATGATAAAGCGCACCCTTAGCGCTTTCGTGCAATAGGCGGGCACTATGCGCATACTTATACGCTTCATATTCCCACGAGTAAGCAGCATCCGGATTATATGCATGTTTGTTTTCTGCACTCACAAATCACCCATTTCTGTTTGTATGTGAAGGAGTATCTGGGTTGGGGGGGGGATTAAAAGATGTGGTTAATTAACCGCGACCATGCACTATAATCAGAGCGGAGAATCGTTGCTTCCTAAAAAACTTGGCATGGTTTCGTGACCGTAACTGTTGATATCTTTACGATTAACTACTCGCAAAAAAGTAAGCCATAAAATTCTCATATCCAATAACACACTCTGATGGTTCACATACCAAATATCAAGATCAAATTTACGCTCCCAAGTAATGGCATTACGTCCGTTTACTTGAGCCCAACCCGTGATTCCTGGCTTAACTAGGTGACGTTTTTTTTGGTATTCGTTATAGTGCTCAAGGTATTCTGCAACAAAGGGCCGTGGACCAACTAGGCTTATATCGCCACGCAAGACATTAAACAAAGATGGTAGCTCGTCTAAACTAGAACTTCGCAAAAAACGGCCAAAGTTTGTCAGTCTTTGTTCATCGGACAAGATATTATGATTGGTATCGCAGGTTTTTAGCATAGTTCTGAATTTTATAATTTTAAAAACGGTTCCATTTATTCCCCCGCGTTCCTGAGAGAAAAACACCGACTTTCCCATTTTAATTCGGATAAGAACCATTAAACACAAAATAACAGGTGTAAAGAGGATTAACAAAAACAGAGAAAAAATCAGGTCAAACGATCGCTTTAATAAGTGTCGATAAATCATGTTAATTTTTGCTCTAGTGAATTGAAATGTGTCGTCATAAAATGAGTTGTGTCGATAAACGCTGTATTATTACCGGCAGGACATGAATGCTTACCTGCTTTAATGGCCAAGTTCGCTTGAGACATATCAGAAATACTCAATATAATGGAGGCAACTTGTGGATTTAAAAGAGGATAAGATAATGCCCATTCGACCAAGTCATTCGGCGCCATTTTTTTCCCCGAGAGCAAAGCCCCCTGTGTCAGGATAGTTGTCGCCTCTAGTGTAAAAATAATAGAGGGGCGCAGGAGAATACGTTATGGTTCATTTATCATCTAAATCTAAACAGGCTATTGTACAAAAAGTGTTATCAAGGGATAATAGTAGTTCAATAGAACAAAT
>CANNIJ010000020.1 GCA_947505025.1 Legionellaceae bacterium
AGAGCAATCCGGTGCGTGCAGTATTATTTTTGGTGGCAGTATTTTTTGCCAGCGCGGTTTTGTGGTTGTTGATGCAAGCAGAGTTCTTGGCGTTAATCTTGGTCTTAGTTTATGTGGGCGCAGTGATGACTCTATTTTTATTTGTAGTCATGATGTTGAACATTGATGTTGAGTCTGAACGTAGTCACCGTATTCGCTATTTGCCATTCGGATTGATTTTTGTAACATTGTTGGTGGCCTTGCTGATGAAAGCTATGATACCGCATACGTTTGATGCAGTACGTGGAGTGCACAGCACACCAAGCACCGAAATCACGAACATGCAGTCTGTGTATGTACCAACTTCGGACACAGAGGCCCTGGGGCTAGTATTATATACCGACAATGTTTTAGCACTGGAGATGGCAGCATTTATTTTGTTGGTGGCTATTATTGCAACTATTACTTTGGTTCATAGACCGCCGGTTGGATCTAAGCAACAAAAGGTTGTGCGACAAATCATGACGCGTCGTGAGGATCGTGTGAAATTGGTGCAAATGCCGTCAGAACCGTTTGGAGAGTAATTCATGATTCCGGTCACACATTATGTTATTTTTTCGGTCATTTTACTTGGATTGAGCTTGGTTGGGATTTTAATTAATCGACGTAATATAATTTTGCTGCTGATGTGCATTGAGTTAATGTTATTGGCTGCGAATACAAATTTCATAGCCTTCGCACATGATCAGGGCGGCCATGCTGGTGAAGTTTTTGTGTTCTTTATCTTGACCGTTGCTGCTGCTGAAGCTGCGATTGCACTGGCAATTGTGTTGTTATGTTACAGGCATCGCGAGAATATTAGCGTGCGCCAGATGAACCATTTAAAAGGGTAGCATTGTGAGTCTTTTACCATTTTGTTTGATTATTGTCTTATTACCCCTGATTGGATCTGTGGTTGGCGGTTTGTTTCGTTCATCCTTAGGCTGTACTGCGGTGCATCGCCTGACGATTACCGGAGTATTAGTTTCATTTGGATTAAGCGTATGGGTGGCTTACCAAATCATAACTGGACAGCACGCATCCCTAAATGTACCACTTTATACTTGGGCCAGCGGATTGGATGTGTTTCCCTATGTATTTCAGCTGGGATTCCTGATTGATCCTTTGAGTGTAGTCATGATGGTGGTGGTGACATTTGTGTCACTATTAGTGCATATATATAGTATTGGTTATATGGCTGGAGATCCTGGTTATTCGAGGTTTTTTAGTTATTTGTCTTTATTTACATTCATGATGCTCATGTTAGTGACTGCCAATAATTTCCTACAGCTATTCTTTGGCTGGGAAGGTGTGGGCTTGGTGTCATATTTGTTAATTGGTTTTTGGTATGATAAAGAGTCAGCTTTGCAGGGTAGCTTAAAGGCTTTTTTGGTTAATCGTGTGGGCGACTTTGGTTTTATACTGGGCTTGGGTTTGATCTTCACTTACACCGGATCTTTGGATTACGCCATTGTTTTCCACGCGGCACATGATATTGCAATGCAGAGCATCTCGATTTGGGGTGGTCATCCATGGTCTTTGATAACAGTAATTTGTTTATTGTTGTTTATTGGCGCAATGGGCAAGTCGGCACAAGTTCCTTTGCATGTTTGGCTGCCAGAGTCGATGGAAGGCCCGACTCCAATTTCTGCATTGATTCACGCGGCGACTATGGTTACTGCCGGTGTATTTATGGTGGCACGAATTTCCCCGTTACTTGAACTATCGAACACCGCTTTAAGTGTGATATTGGTGATTGGTGCGACCGGAGCTTTGTTCTTGGGTATTTTGGCTTTGGTTATGCATGATATTAAGCGTGTTATTGCTTATTCGACACTGTCGCAGTTAGGTTACATGATGGTGGCGATGGGAGCTTCGGCTTATAGTGCGGGTATTTTTCATCTGTTAACGCACGCATGCTTTAAAGCGTTATTATTTTTAGCTGCAGGTTCTGTCATACTCGGGATGCATCATGAGCAAGACATGCGTAAGATGGGTGGCTTATGGCGTAAAATGCCGATTACATACATCACTTTTGTGATAGGCGCGTTGGCGTTGTGCGCAGTGCCTCCGTTTGCCGGATTTTATTCCAAAGAAACCATTATTGAAGCAGCCAAATTATCTGATTTACCTGGCAGTTCGTATGCATATGTGTGTGTTGCCTTGGGCGCAATGGTTACGGCTCTATATACTTTCCGTGCTTTATTTATGACTTTTCATGGTCGCCCCAGGATGGATGAAGAGACCTGGTCACATGTGCATGAGTCACCATGGGTTATTTATGTGCCGTTGATTCTATTGGCGATACCATCGATGATTTTAGGTTATGTGCTGTATATGCCTATGTTATTTAATCAACCAGCATGGTTGGCATCGGCGATAACAATTTTACCGCAACACAATGTGTTAGCTGAGATCTCACATGAGGTTATATCACCTGCCAATACATTACTGCATGCTGCAGATTCGTTTGTTTTTTGGCTGACATTGGCAGGTATATTTATTGCTTGGGTTGCATATGTTTTACGTCCAGATTTGCCGGGATTAATCATCGGCCGCATGCGATTATTATATAGGGTGTTGATGGATAAATACGGGTTTGATGCCTTGTATAATTGGCTGTGTGTGCTTGGGCTGAATAAATTAGGTCGGTTTTTCTATCGTGATATCGATCAGGCTGTAATTGATAGATTGTTAGTGAATGGCACTGGACATCTGATCAAACGTACGGCCTTGGCGGGCAAGTGGTTGCAAAGTGGTTATATTTATCATTACATTGCAAGCATGGTTTTTGGCGTTTTAGGCTTTCTATGTTGGATGCTATATAGGTGAGGTTATGCATTATTTGCTGAATGTTTTAGTGTGGTTGCCGATTTTGGGTGGCTTGTTTGTTCTGCTAACTGGCGATGACAAGAATCCATCAGTATCGCGTTATCTGTCATTATTTGTAGTTTTAATGTCTTTAGTTTTGTGTGGTTTTTTAGTTTGGGGCTTTGATCATGCCGCTACAGACATGCAATTTATACAAGACGTTGTTTGGTTGTCATCGTTTAATTTGCATTATTCCTTAGGAATTGATGGCTTATCTTTGCTTTTAATTGTTTTAAGTGTGTTTACTAATTTAATCGTTATCTTAGCTACATGGAACAGTATTCATCAGCGAGTAGCCCAGTATTTTGCGGCTTTTTTAATTATGCAGGGTTTATTAGTCGGAGTTTTTGCGGCTTTAGACGGGATTGTCTTTTACATTTTTTGGGAAGCCACATTAATTCCAATGTACTTGATCATAGGTATTTGGGGCTCATCAAATCGTGTGTATGCTGCGATTAAGTTTTTCTTATATACCTTTTTAGGTTCAGTGCTGATGTTAGCTGCATTTTTATACTTAGCGCATCTGTCCGGCACCTTCACTATCTCTGGTTGGTATCCAGTGCAGCTGAGTATGTACGCTCAAACTTTGATTTTTATTGCATTTTTTCTTGGATTTGCGATTAAGATCCCGATGTTCCCGGTACACACGTGGTTGCCTGATGCTCACACTGAAGCACCTGCGGGTGGTTCGATTATACTGGCGGCAATTTTATTGAAATTAGGCGCTTATGGTTTTTTACGCTTTGCATTACCTATTGTCCCTGATGCTTGTCATCAATATGCGATGGTGATGATTGTCTTATCGTTGATTGCGGTAGTCTACGTTGGTTTGGTGGCGATGGTCCAGCAAGACGTTAAGCGTTTAATTGCCTATTCTTCAATTTCACATATGGGCTTTGTATCGCTGGGTTGTTTTGCCATTTGTTTGTTAACCGATCCATTGCAAGTGCATAGCGCAGCATTGCTGCTCGAAGGCGCGATTGTAGTGATGATTTCGCATGCTTTTGTATCTAGTGCTATGTTTGCGGGGATTGGCTTTTTATATGATCGACTACATACTCGTCAAATAAAAGATTTTGGTGGAATTGTGCATCGTATGCCAGTGTTTGCGATGTTCTACATGTTGTTTGCGATGGCTAATGCGGGCCTGCCTGGAACTTCCGGCTTTGTCGGTGAGTTCATGATTATTTTAGGTAGTATGGGGGCGGGATTTTGGGTGGCTTTTTGGGCTGCAAGTACACTAATTATTGGCGCAGCCTATACATTGTGGATGTATAAGCGCGTAATTTTTGGTCCGGTTGTGCATGCTCATGTGGAAGAAATACAAGATCTGACACCACATGAAATGACTGCTTATGCTTTATTAGCATTGATGGTATTGGGATTTGGTGTTTATCCACAACTGATGTTGAACTATTTACATCCAACTACACGCATGATTTTGACTTATGCACATCAAAGTAAACTGCCGGCTTGAACAAGAGGGTTAATTGATCATGATGGAATTATTTAAACACTGTTATTTGGCTTTGCCAGAAATGATTCTGGCCTTGACTGTCTGTGTTGCATTATTAGGCGATATATTTTTACAACATAGAATGCCAAATATTGCACTATATGTAGCAAGTACTGGCTTGGTTTTAGCTGGCGTTGCGAGTTATTTGTTTATCGGCCAATGGAGCACAGTATTGTTTCATGGTTTATTTGTGAGTGATGATCTGGCAAATCTCATGAAGGTCTTTATCGCCATCACGGTACTATTAAGTTTTATTTATTCAGATCATTATTTGCGTGAACGTTCAATGCCAGCTGCGGATTATTATCTATTAGGCTTGTGTTCAACGCTGGGCATGATGATCCTGGTTTCGGCACATTCGTTATTAACGTTATATCTTGGATTGGAGCTGGTTTCTTTGCCATTATATGCAATGACTGGACTTTGGCGTAGTTCACACGATGGTTCTGAAGCGGCAATGAAATATATTGTCATGGGCGCAATTGCTTCAGGGTTATTATTATACGGTTTTTCGTTAATGTATGGCGCAACCGCACAGTTAGATCTGCAGGCAATTGCACAATCCTTGCATGCAAATGGCATACCCCACACTGGTTTTTTATCCTTTGCTTTAGTGTTTATTATAGCTGGGCTAGGGTTTAAACTAGCGGCAGTTCCATTTCATATGTGGGTGCCGGATGTTTATACTGGCGCACCAACATCGGTTACTTTATTTATCGGTTGTGCGCCTAAAATAGCTGCTATAGCCATGGTGATCCGTATATTGAGCTTTGGTTGTGCGGATATAATTTTACAGTGGCAACCACTGATTTTAATCATGGCACTGCTTTCATCTGGTTTTGGTAATATTTTAGCGATTGCGCAAAACAACATCAAACGTTTGTTTGCATATTCCGCCATAAGTCATATGGGCTATGCATTATTTGGTGTCTTGGCTGGAACTGCTGACGGTTATGCTGCGGCGCTGTATTATGTGCTAGTTTATGCATTGATGTCAGCTGCATCCATAGGTTTATTAGTAATTATGTCGCGCAATGGCGCAGAAATTACAACAGTTGAAGATATAAAAGGATTACACAAGCGTAATCCATGGTTAGCGTTAATGATGATGATTACATTATTATCTATGGCTGGGATCCCGCCAACTGTTGGATTTTTCACCAAGCTATGGGTATTAAAATCTCTGGTGGATGTAAACATGACTTGGGTTGCAGTTATGGGGTTAATCTTTGCTGTGATGGGCGCCTTTTATTATTTAAGATTAATCAAGACAATGTATTTTGAAGAACCAACTGAATCGGCAAGATTGAGTTTCCCGCGTGGGATTACGGCAATTTTCTCGACTCACTGCTTATCGCTGCTATTGCTAGGGATCTTTCCCGGGTCATTAATAGCAGTTTGTATGGCAGCATTTCATTAGTACGTGTTGACAGTGCTGAATAAAAAACAAAAAAGCACTTGATTTGATTTTCATTCGAGAGTAGAATGTCCGTTAGTTGATGCGGGGTGGAGCAGCCTGGTAGCTCGTCGGGCTCATAACCCGAAGGTCGTAGGTTCAAATCCTGCCCCCGCTACCACTAATACAGAAACCCCTTTTATGGGGTTTTTTATTATCTTGGGGAAAGTAATTAATTCCTGAGCAATTGACCGCATTCAAGGTTAGAGTATGATTCAAAGTAAATTAGACGCACTAATTAAACCAACCATCGAAGGTTTGGGTTATGAGTTATGGGGCTGTGAATATTTGCCTCAAGGCCGTTATGCATTATTGCGTGTGTATATTGACAAGCCGCAGGGGATTTCCCTGGAGGATTGTGAGTGCGTGAGTCATCAGCTCAGCGCATTATTGGATGTGGATGATCCTATTTCATCAAATTATAGTTTAGAGGTTTCGTCACCAGGGGTGCCTAGACCTTTATTTTATCCGGCGCAATATGCGCGTTATTTTGGACATGAGTTGCAATTAAAGTTATACAAGGCTATTTCTGGACAAAGAAAATGGACTGGAGAGCTGGTCTCTGCCACAGAAAATGACGTGACGTTTACTGTTGGGCAGCAACAGGTGGTAGTGCCATTTTCCAATATTTTAAAAGCATATGTAACATCTAAGTGAGGCGAGTGATGAGCAAAGAATTGTTATTGGTTGCTGAAGCGTTATCCAATGAAAAAGGCGTGACCAAAGCTGTAGTGCTTGAGGCGATTCAAGCTGCATTGGAATCAGCAACACGCAAACGCTCGGGTATGGAGCTGGGTATTCGTGTGCATCTAGATCCGCGCACCGGTGAGTATGAAACTTTCCGTTATTGGGATGTGGTGCAGGATGAAGATCTAGAGTGTCCGGAGCAGCAGTTAACTTTGGAGCAAGCACACGAGCGTAATCCGAGTTTATCAGTTGGCGAACGATATGAAGAGCTGATGCAATCGATTACTTTTGGCCGCATTGAAGCGCAAAGTGCGCGTCAAGCCATGGTGTGGAAAATGCGTGAAGCAGAGCGCAAACTTATAGTTGCTCAATTCACGGAAAAACTGGGCCAGTTAGTTTACGGTACCGTCAAAAAAGTCACGCGTGATCATATAATGGTTGATTTGGGTGGCAAAGCCGATGCTTTTATGGCTCGATCTGAAATGTTACCGCAAGAAATGTTCCGGCCTAATGATCGTGTCCGTGCATATTTGTACGAAATTTTAGACAATGGTCGTGGACCTCAATTATTGTTAAGTCGCGTACGCAGCGAAATGTTGGTCGAATTGTTTAGAATTGAAGTGCCTGAAATTGGTGAAAACATTATCGAGATTAAAGCTGCTGCTCGTGAGCCCGGCAGTCGTGCAAAAATTGCAGTAAAAACCAATGATGGTCGCATTGATCCCATTGGTGCTTGCGTAGGTATGCGCGGCGCTCGAGTCCAGGCTGTTTCAAGTGAGCTGGGTGGTGAGCGGGTAGATATTATTTTATGGGATGATCAGCCAGCTCAATTGGTGATCAATGCCATGGCACCAGCAGATATTACTTCAATTATGGTTGATGAAGATACTCATACCATGGATTTAGCCGTGCATAAAGAACAGTTGTCTCAAGCTATAGGGCGCAATGGTCAAAATGTCCGTTTGGCCAGTCAACTGACTGGATGGACCTTAAACGTAATGACTGATGAAGAATTTGCAGGCAAGAGCGCGGCTGAATCACTGAAAGTGATTGATTTATTTGTTGCCGCGTTGCAAGTTGATGAAGAAATTGCAGCTGTCTTATTTTCTAATGGTTTTTCTTCTCTAGAAGAAGTCGCATATGTGCCGGTTGAAGAATTATTGGCAATTGATTCTTTTGATGAAGAAATTGTTGCTGAATTACGTCAGCGTGCGAATAATACGTTACTCACGCAGGCTTTATCTGCCGGCAGCGATTTATCATCAGAACAGGCTCAGTTACGATCAATGCCGGGCATGACCAATACTTTGGCTGATCGTTTGGCGGTTATGGGTATCACCACGATTGATGCATTAGCAGAGCAATCAGTGGATGAATTATTAGTTATTCCTGATCTAACCGAAGAACAAGCAGGCGCTCTTATTATGAAAGCGCGTGAATCATGGTTTCATTAGATAACACACGATGCGCTTATTGTATGTAAGCGTATCGTGTATCTGAAAGAGGATTAAATTATGGCGGATGTGACGGTTAAACAGTTGGCTCAAGTTGTAGGCATCCCGATTGATCGCTTATTGACCCAGCTGCAAGAAGCGGGCTTATCCATTACGGATGAGTTACAGACCGTAAATGAAGATCAAAAGCGTATTTTATTGAATCATTTAAAAGGCGGCAACTTGCCTGCCGATGGTGGTTCATCTGAACGGATTACTTTACGCCGAAAAAGCGTTTCACAAGTGTCGGGTCATGATGCGAATCGTGGCAAAAAAGTTAATATTGAAGTGCGCAAGCAACGCGTATACGTAAAGCTTCCGGCAGAACCCGTAGTCGAGCCAGAAGTTGTAGTTGTTGCAGAGCTGGAGCCAGAATCAGTAACAGTTGTTATTGATGATGTGCCGGCAGTTGAAATCGTTCAAGTACCGGTTGAGCCAGTTATAATACCAACTGAGCCGGTTATAATACCAACTGAGCCAGTTATTGCCGACAGATCGGTTAAAAAGAAAGTACCAACTAAATCTGAAGAAGAAAATAAAGTCTCAGACTTTAAGCGTAACAAGAAAAAAACCAAGCATTCTAGTGGTTCGCGAGATGAACCTGAGTTTGACGCAGGTGCACAGGCCCGGCGCAATAAGTCTAAAAAGAGAAAAGGTGGCGAGAAGTCAGAAAAATATCGTGAAGCTGAAGAGTCTTTGACTCATGGTTTTGAAAAACCTACAGCGCCGATGATTCATGAGGTGTTGGTTCCAGAAACTATTACCGTAGCTGAATTAGCTAAACGGATGTCAGTTAAAGCAGCAGAAGTGATTAAGGTTATGATGCGCTTGGGTGCTATGGCCAATATAAATCAGGTTATAGACCAAGAAACTGCGATGATTGTTGTTGAAGAAATGGGTCATCAAGCACGCCAATACAAAGAGGATGAAATTGAGCATCGCCTGGATCATGCAGTTTCAAAAGGCATCAATGACGCTCCACGAGCTCCAGTAGTTACAATTATGGGCCATGTTGATCACGGTAAAACTTCGTTGTTAGATTATATTCGACGCGCTAAAGTAGCTGCAGGTGAGGCGGGCGGCATTACTCAGCACATTGGCGCTTATCATGTAAGCACGTCTAAAGGAGACATTACTTTCCTTGATACACCAGGACATGCTGCATTTACCGCTATGCGTGCACGTGGTGCACAAGCGACTGATTTGGTTATTTTGATCGTTGCCGCTGATGATGGAGTCAAGCCTCAAACACTTGAGGCGATACAGCATGCTAAAGCGGCCAAAGTCCCGATTATTGTAGCCATGAATAAAATGGATAAGCACGGAGTAGATACTGAAAGATTAATGCATGAATTAGCTACCCATGATGTGATCCCAGAAGCATGGGGCGGGGATGCACCTTTTGTTGGTATTTCGGCCAAGACAGGATTAGGCATTGATGAACTTCTAGATACTGTGTTAGTTCAAGCTGAAGTACTCGAGTTGAGGGCTCATACTGACGGAGCGGCCAAAGGTGTAGTTATCGAATCACGTTTAGATAAAGGTCGAGGTCCAGTCGCGACGGTATTAGTTCAACGCGGAACGCTACATAAAGGTGATATTTTACTTGCTGGATTCCAGTATGGTCGTGTGCGCGCATTAGTCAATGATCAGGGCGTCTCGGTTGATTCTGCTGGACCTTCAATGCCCGTTGAAGTATTGGGCTTGTCTTCGATTCCTCATGCTGGTGATGAAGCAATTGTAGTGCCAGATGAAAAGCGTGCGCGCGAAGTAGCTTTATTTCGTCAGGGTAAATTTAGAGATGTAAAATTAGCTCGACGTCAAAAAACTTCTTTGGAAGGCATCATGGAGAACATGACGGCAGCAGAAACCAAAGTATTAACTGTAGTGTTAAAAGCCGATGTGCAAGGTTCAATCGAAGCTATTTCCGATGCACTGGTTAAATTATCTAACGATGAAGTTAGTGTGCAAGTAATTGCAAGTGGCGTAGGTGGTATTACTGAATCAGACGTACATTTAACATTGGCCTCAAATGCCTTATTGGTTGGATTTAATGTGCGTGCGGATACTGGCGCCAAACGTTTAGCCGAGCAAGAAGGTGTGTCATTGCATTATTATAGTGTTATTTATGACATCGTTGATCAGGTTAAAGGTGCCTTGACGGGTTTACTTGAGCCTCAATTTAAAGAACAAATTGTAGGTATTGCCGAAGTGCGAGACGTGTTTCGCTCACCTAAAATTGGCGCGATTGCTGGGTGTATGGTGGTTGAAGGTTATATTAAACGTAATCATGCTTTACGCGTTTTACGTCAGCAAACGGTTATTTATGAAGGTACTCTAGAATCTCTACGCCGGTTTAAAGATGATGTCTCTGAAGTGCGTCAAGGTTTTGAGTGCGGAATTGGTGTGAAAAATTACAACGACGTGAAGCCGGGTGATTTGATCGAAGTGTTTGAAACAATTGAAATTAAACGGTAACTGAACTCATGCCTAATGCTTTTAAGCGAACAGATCGGATTGCGGAGATGATCCGGCGTAAATTAGCTCAAATCATCCAAACAGAGATTAAAGACCCACGGTTACCAGCATTTTTGACTGTGTCCGATGTTCAAGTAACTAAAGATCTCAGCCATTCAAAAATTTTCTTTACAGTTTTGAATGGCGAGCCTGAGGTGGTAACAGATCTGCTAAATACAGCGGCGTCATATTTACGTACTGCGTTGGCGCGTACGCTAACGATCCGCACTGTGCCTAAATTACATTTTATTTATGATCATTCTATAGAGCAGGGAATGCGTTTGAGTCGTTTAATTGATGACGCCAACCCCCCAGAGAATGAAGATGATATTACGTGAAAAACGGCGTGCAATCCATGGGATTGTACTCGTTAATAAACCTAAAGATCTAACTTCGAACGCGGTTTTACAGCGGGTAAAGCGTCTATTTAACGCGCAAAAAGCCGGGCATACTGGCAGCTTAGATCCACTG
Source organism: Legionellaceae bacterium (assembly GCA_947505025.1). Classification (GTDB taxonomy): domain Bacteria; phylum Pseudomonadota; class Gammaproteobacteria; order Legionellales; family Legionellaceae; genus CANNIJ01. The sequence continues at coordinate 11,030 of CANNIJ010000020.1, forward strand.
GCAACCGGCATGCTGCCGGTGTGTTTTGGCGAGGCGACCAAATTCTGTCAATATTTATTAGATGCCGATAAGTGTTATCAGGTGGTTGGGCGGTTGGGGATCAAAACTAATACCAGCGACTCTACTGGTCAGGTAATTGCGCAAGTCGAAGATTTTTACGTTTCAGCGGCGACACTGAACTCAGTGTTATCAGAGTTTAAAGGCACTCTACAGCAAGTGCCATCAATGTTTTCTGCATTAAAACATCAAGGTATGCCTTTATATCATTTTGCTCGAGCTGGTGTAGAAATAGCCCGCCAGGCCAGAACCATACATATTCATGCATTGACTCTTGATAATTTTGATGGTGAATTTATCCATTTAACTGTTAAGTGTAGTAAAGGCACATATATACGTAATTTAATTGAGGATATTGGTGAACGCCTGGGTGTTGGCGCACATGTTACTCAATTACATCGAGTTTATACTGCCGGGTTTGAAAATGAGCAAATGTTTACGCTTGAGGAGTTAGCTGAGTTTACAGAGAGTCCGACCGAGAAGTGTCTGTTGTCTATGGAACGAGCAGTGGATTATTTACCAGAATTACATCTGGATGAACCGTCTGTGATTGCTCTACAGCGTGGCCAAACATTACAATTACAGCCATCTGTAGTTCATGGTCTAGTACGCCTATATGATTCTCAACAGCAGTTCATGGGATTAGCACTTCAAAGTGACTTAGGTCACGTGCGTGTGAAACGTTTATTGCAGTATTCGATCTGATCCCTTGTTTCTTTTTCTCCGCTTTGATAGAATGACTTCCTTTCGTGTGGTTGCGCGATTTTTCATGATCATTTTTTAGTCCGCGTGACCGACACTGGAACAGAATTTAGTGTTTATTTCAGGAGTGTACCATGTCGCTAACTAGCGCCCAAAAAGCAGAAATTGTAAACGAATTTAAACGTGCAGATCGTGATACTGGTTCACCAGAGGTGCAAGTATCCTTGATGACTGGTCGTATTAAGTATTTAACTGAACATTTTAAAGAACATAAAAAAGACTTACATTCACGCCGCGGCCTACAATTGTTGGTTAACAAACGACGTAAGCTTTTACAGTATCTCAAAAAAACCGAAAAAGAACGTTATGTTGGCTTGATTCAACGTTTGGGCTTACGAGATTCATATTAAAATCCCGGCAAATGGTCTTTATTTTTTAGTCTAAAAACCACGCTCAGATGATATTTCCCGTCTTCTACATGACTTCACTCTTCAATAGAGTGAAGTCGATCGGCCACAAAAAATAATGTTTGGTTTGTTGTGGTCCTATTTTTTACAAGGAAACGCACGTGACTAAATTTACAAAGCAAATTGCATTCGGACAGTATCCTTTAGTTTTAGAAACAGGTGAAATAGCACGACAAGCTGATGCTGCGGTGTTAGTAAGTATGAATGGCACACAGGTTTTAGTAACGGTTGTTGCCAATAAAAAAAATGCCGACAAGAATAGTTTCTTCCCTTTAACGGTGATCTACCAAGAAAAAACTTATGCTGCCGGCAAGATACCTGGTGGTTATAATAAACGTGAAGGTCGATTGAGTGAAGATGAAACTTTAAAATCACGTCTAATAGATCGTCCATTACGACCATTGTTCCCAGAACGTTTTCGTCAAGAAGTGCAAATAATTGCGACTGTTATGTCTTTAAATCCTGAGGTTCCGGCAGATATTTTAGCTTTGATAGGCGCATCTGCAGCATTATCAATTTCTGGTATTCCTTTCAATGGCCCAGTCGGCGCAGCACGTGTTGGCTATAAAGATGGTGTTTATTTATTAAATCCAGGTCCAACCATCTCTGCCTCCTCTCAATTAGATTTAGTTGTTGCAGGTACCTCGCAAGCGATTTTGATGGTTGAGTCTGAAGCACGTGAATTAAGCGAAGATGTCATGTTAGGCGCGGTCATGTTTGGGCATGAAATGATGAAACCAGTTATCTTGGGGATTGAGCAATTTGCCGCAGAAGTGAATAAGCCTGTTTGGGCATGGTCTGCACCAGAACGTGACCAGGTGTTAGTCGAACGTATCCAAGCTTTAGCATTAGCCGACATTAAAGCTGCATACATGTTGCGTGACAAGCAACAACGTTATCAACAATTGTCGGATGTGCGGGCTCGTATCAGTGAAATTTTAACACAGGAAGATCCTGCGCTGAACAGCGATTTAATCGCACATGAATTTAGTGTGTTAGAAGAAAATATTGTACGGAATCGTGTGTTAGATGGAGAGTTAAGAATTGACGGTCGTGATCGTGTGACAGTACGCCCAATTGCAATTCGAACTAAAGTTTTAGATCGCGCACATGGCTCAGCCTTGTTTACTCGCGGTGAAACACAAGCTATTGTTGTTGCAACATTGGGCAATGACCGTAATGCGCAAATAGTAGACAGACTTGAGGGTGAAACACGTGATCGTTTTATGTTGCATTATAACTTCCCACCCTACTGTGTAGGTGAAACAGGTATGGTAGGCAGCCCTAAGCGTCGTGAAATTGGGCACGGACGTTTGGCTAGAAGAGCGATGATGGCTGTGTTACCCACCACCGCACAATTTCCATATGTATTAAGGGTTGTCTCTGAGATCACCGAGTCCAATGGTTCGAGCTCAATGGCCACTGTTTGTGGTACCAGTTTAGCGCTGATGGATGCTGGTGTGCCATTATCCGCACCAGTTGCTGGTGTTGCCATGGGTTTGATTAAAGATGGTGATCGTTTTGCAGTTTTGACTGACATTTTAGGTGATGAAGATCACCTGGGTGATATGGACTTTAAAGTTGCAGGCACACAACGTGGTGTTACTGCACTACAGATGGACATTAAAATCACTGGCATCACGCGTGATATTATGGAACAAGCTTTAGATCAAGCATTGGCTGCACGGTTACATATTTTAGACATCATGAATCAAGCTTTAGCTGTGCCACGTGTAGAATTATCTGAGCATGCTCCACGGATCATGACGATGAAAGTCTCAGAAGATAAAATCCGTACAATCATTGGTAAAGGTGGTGCGACGATCAAGGGTTTGATTGAAAGTACTGGAGTTAGTATTGATATTGATGATACTGGATTAGTGCAGTTATTTTCTGCAAATGCACTGGCTCTAGACGAGGCTCAGCGTCAAATTAAACTGTTGATTGCAGATATAGAAGTTGGTCAGAGTTATACCGGTAAAGTTAGTAAAATTCTTGAGTTTGGTGCTTTTATTCAATTATTACCTGGTAAAGATGGCTTGCTGCATATATCACAAATTTGCAACGACAGATCACAAAAAGTCGAAGAGTTCTTACAAGAAGGCCAGGAAGTTGAAGTGTTTGTAGCCGGCGTGGACAAACAAGGCCGAGTAAAACTAGAATGGAAAAACAAGCCTGCAGCTGATACAGTCGTGGTCACTGATGTGCCTGAGGCATAAAGGAACAGTTGTTTGACTAAACATGCTACAACGCGGCACCACACTGATGTCATTATTATTGGTGCTGGTGCCGCTGGTTTAATGTGTGCGTTGCAGGCAAGTGCGCGTGGGCGTAGTGTGTTAATTTTAGAAAAAAGTAATAAAGCTGGTAAGAAAATTTTAATGTCTGGTGGTGGTCGATGTAATTTTACTAATTTACAGGTCGAGCCAGAGAATTTTGTATCGCACAATCAACATTTTTGTAAATCTGCCTTAAGGCGCTATACCCCGGCAGATTTTAGCGATCTAGTTCATCAATATAACATAGCATATGTTGAAAAAACCTTAGGTCAATTGTTTTGTAAAGATAAATCCAGTCAAATATTAAACTTACTGTTGTCTGAGTGTCAAAAAAATCATGTGGATTTGCAGGTTAATCATACTATTCATTCTGTTTCTAAAAAAGATGGATTTTGGGAAATAAAGTCTAATATAGCTGAATATACCTGTGATTCTTTAGTGATTGCTACCGGTGGTTTATCGATTCCATCGTTGGGTTCTAGCCCATTCGGCTATCAAATTGCTGATCAGTTTGGCCTGTTAGTCAGGCCTACGCGTGCCGGCTTAGTGCCGTTAACGTTGCATACACACGACAAGCAGAGATTTGCGGCTTTAGCTGGAGTTTCGGTTAGTTGTATGGTGCAGTGCAATGGTCAGTCATTTTATGAGCAATTGTTGTTTACTCATCGTGGTTTAAGTGGTCCAGCAATTTTACAAATCTCATCTTATTGGCAGCCCGGAGATATTATAGAGATCAAGCTAATTCCTGAGGTGGGATTAGATGACGAGCTGTTGCTGGCCAAAAAAGAATTACCTGCGAGCAGCTTAAAAACAATTTTATCTAAGTTCGTGCCTAAAAGTTTGCTGGGAGCTTTTTATACACCAGAGCTATTAGATTTGCCGATGAAGCAATTGACAGTTCAGCAATTACGCATGTCGGCAGATATTTTACAGCGTTGGTATCTACAGCCAAATGGTACTGAGGGTTATCGTACTGCCGAAGTGACACTGGGCGGAGTTGATTGTAATGAGATTTCTTCGCAAAGTTTTGAAGCAAAAAAAGTATCTAAGTTATTTTTTATAGGTGAGGTACTTGACGTGTCAGGTTGGTTAGGTGGGTATAATTTTCAATGGGCCTGGTCCTCAGGGTGGGCGGCAGGCCAAGTTGTTTAAAATTATCGGATTAAACTCATAAATTCCATGCGACTGGCGTTATTGTCACGTAAATCACCCAACATAACACTAGTTGTCATCTCTGAGTTTTGTTTTTCGACCCCACGCATCATCATACACAAATGTTTAGCCTCAATCACGACAGCCACACCGCGTGCACCAGTTCTTTCAAGGATTGATTCAGCAATCTCCAGAGTTAATCGCTCTTGGATTTGCAGTCTGCGTGCAAAATGATCGACTATTCTGGCGATTTTTGATAAACCCAAGACCCGCCCATTAGGCAGATAGCCTACATGACATTTTCCAAAAAACGGGAGTAAATGATGTTCACACAAGGAATATAGTTCAATGTTTTTTACCAAGACCATTTCATGCATGTCTGAATCAAATAACGCTTCATTGATGATATCATCGATATTGTCAGTATAGCCTTTGGTTAAAAAGCGCAAAGCATTTGCTGCGCGTTTTGGCGTATTAATTAGACCTTCGCGTTCCGTGTCTTCGCCAATGGTATTTAAAATTTCTGTAAATAAATGTTCCATGAGATCCTCAATTAATGTTGCAGATTAACCAGGAGGCCAAGTAAGTTGACGACCACCCAGTAAATGTAGATGAATATGTAAAACTGTTTGCCCGCCATCCGGATTCACGTTAAAGATCAAACGATACCCAGATTGATCGATACCCAAGTCAGCCGCCAATTTTTTTGCGGTTAAGATCATATTACCTAACAAATCTGAGTCATCGAGAGTAGATTCATTCAAAGTTGAAATATGTTTTTTGGGTAAAATCAGTAAGTGTGTAGGTGCTTTTGGCGCCTGATCTTGTATCACAATCAGTTGAGTTGTTTCTAGGATTATATTTGCCTGTATTTTTTTATGGATAATATCACAAAAGATGCACATTAATGTCAGTCTTATTCAAGCTTTTTATAGTTTAGTATACCTTATTTTTGCTTTTAAGCATCAAATCACGGCATAATACGGATCCTAAATCAATCCAGAGATTCTAGCATGAGTTTTTTAGAAGTAACCAGTGGCCGTGACGTCCCGAATGATATCAATGTGATCATTGAAATACCCGCAAGTGGTGCTCCAGTTAAGTATGAAGTGGATAAAGATAATGGGCTATTAAATGTAGATCGGTTTTTCTTAACCCCGATGTTTTATCCAGTAAATTATGGCTATATCCCACAGACTTTATCTGAAGATGGTGATCCAGTAGATGTGTTAGTGGTAACGCCAGTACCCTTATTATCCGGAGTATTAATCCGTTGTCGTGTGATAGGTATGTTAAATATGACGGATGAAGCTGGTGTAGACATGAAATTATTAGCTGTGCCAATTAAGAAACTAAGTCCTATCTATGATGAGATTAATACTTACGAAGATTTACCGGTATCTCTAATCAAAACAATCGAGCATTTTTTCAGTCATTACAAAGATCTGGATGTGGGAAAATGGGTTAAGTTAGATGGATGGGCAGGTGCGGAGCGTGCGCGGCATGAGATCATGAGTTGCATAGCACGTTATCAAGGCAGTCAAATAGTTTTTTAGGTTATTTCATTGATCCATCGTAGCCATGACGATGGATCAATGAAAAACATCGGTGGTTCCATCTATGTACGCCGAACTATTATTTTTGGGCACTACGCCTTAAGCCTAAAGCTATAAATAGATAGCTCCAACCATTCATCATCAACTCAATCGCAATAAACAGCCCAATAACCCATAATCCACTGAATGGCCATTGAATTAGAATCAATATACCCAAGATTGATGAGGTTATTCCGGCTAAAAGTAAAAAGCCCCACTCACTGGTATGTCTTAGTACATAAGCCATAACAAATCTGGTTATACCTATCAAGATGAGGATCCATGCTAACATGGCCGTGATCAATGCACTGGCAAGTACTGGATCTTTTATGACTAACACACCACCCAACAGGTATAGAATAGCAATTAAGGCATGCCATAGAACAGCTTTCCATTCTGAACTTTTAAAGACGTCAATTAATTGCGCGAATCCAGCCACTAAAAATAGCACGCCCAAGAATAAAATGCTCACCAGAGTTAAACCTACAACCATACTTAGGCCCATGATGCCCAAGCAAATAAATAAGACTCCTAATGCAAACAGATAGCCCCAATTCCGCGTTAATTCCTTTGGCCAACTGCGTATAGGTTTAATGTTAGGTTCCATTTTGTTCTCCAGAATAATTATGCTTACTATAGTTTAGTATAGATGATATTCCAGACTGCTGAGATTTTATCGGTTCAAGCAGCAGTCAATGCTTTGTGGATATAATGCGAACTTTATGCTATATTAATACTCATGACACCCCGACCCGGTCCAACATGACCGCTAACTGATAATGGCCAGCCGAATACATAAATTCCCGGCAGTGGAGCAAGCATGGACATTACAAAAAATATTCTAATAATTAGTTGTACATTGATGATTTTGACACCAAAGATAACATCTGCTCATAATGCCACAAAAAATAAAATCTCAATGAATTTTGCACTGCCAGTAGATCTCACCACTCCCAGTACAACGCCCACATATTCCCCAGCACCAACCGCCAAATTCACTCATTACATCAAAAGCGCCACAGAGAGACACAGCAATAATTATCCATCA
>CANNIJ010000021.1 GCA_947505025.1 Legionellaceae bacterium
ATTGAATATATCACATTAATATCCAGTATTTTCTTTGTTATAACTTGTAATTTGCCATTTTGGGCTGAAGTCGTTAGTAGTAAAGACCTTTCATCTATACATATATGGACGATACTATTATGCCTGGCTATTGCAATTACCGGCGCGTACTGGTTCTTACTGCTGTTAGTAATCAATAGTCTAACACTTAGGTGGTTCATGCCTATGTTATTTTTGATTACCTCTCTAGCAGTTTATTTCATTTCAACCTTCTATATTTATATAGATCCTTCAATGATCGTTAATGTTGTTAGGGCTAATGATTGGCAGCAAAGCCGGGAATTTTTGCAATGGCGCATGATCCCTTATGTTTTATTTTTAGGAGTGTTGCCATCTTGGTTTATATGCCGTGTAAAAACAGTTTCTAGGCATTTGATATTTAGATTTTGCATGGTTTTGTTATCACTATGTATGTTATTTGGTGGCGCATGGGCTGTTTGGTATGATTATGCACCTGTTTTTCGTGAACGACGTGAAATTCGTTATTTATGCACGCCATTGAATATTATTTATTCTGTGACGGCAACATATTTGAAAGCACATCAAGATAGTAGAGATAAAATTAAGATAGGTGAGGACGCTCATCAAATTTCTCGTTCAGAAAATAGTAAACCTAGAGTAATTATTCTTGTGGTTGGGGAAACTGTGCGCGCCTCAAATTGGGGACTGAATAATTATAGCAGGCAAACAACACCCGAGCTTGCTAAGCATCATCTTATTAATTTTACTGACGTAAAAAGTTGTGGTACTAGTACTGCAATTTCATTACCCTGTATGTTCTCTAATTATGGTCAGCATGACTATAATCGTCAGAGTATAACGAATAGTGAATCTTTACTGCATGTGTTAAATAGAGCTGGAATTGCTGTGTTATGGCGTGACAATCAGAGTGGGTGTCAAGGAGTGTGTGATGGATTGCCGGCTGAGCATGTAATAGTAGATAACTTATGTAATAATGGCCGATGTCTAGATGAAGTATTATTGTATCAACTTAAAGAGCGTATCTTGGCTCAAGCAAAAGATCAAATTATTATATTGCATATGCTAGGAAATCATGGGCCTGCATATTTTGATCGATACCCACAACAATTCAAGCGTTGGTTACCAACTTGTGAAACAACAGACTTGGCTAGTTGTCCGCAAAAATCTATTATAAATACATATGATAATGCAATTCTTTATACAGACTCGATACTGGCTCATGCAATCGATTTACTTGCTACGATCAAATCGTATGATACTGGATTAATTTATTTATCTGATCATGGCGAGTCCTTGGGTGAGCATAATTTATTCTTACATGGTCTACCATATTTTATAGCTCCAGATGAGCAAAAAAAAGTACCAATGCTTGTGTGGTTATCTAAAGGTTTATCAAAACGACTAAAGATAGGATCAGCCTGCTTGCTTAAAAAACAAGCTAACCCTATCTCTCATGACTATTTATTTTCAACTGTTTTAGGGTTATTAGAAGTTGAAACCAGTATTTATAATTCAGAATATGATCTATGTGCATCTTGCCATACTGTAGCTTAAGTGTGATCTTGTCATGATTCATCTGGCACCCATCTGAATGAGTAAAAAGTATTGACTAGTTGATGTAATATTCGCCTGGTGTGTGTTGTACGTGAGACGAATTACTCTCTCACTGATGTGGTCCATTGTGCTCTTAATTACGCATGGAGTTGCTTTTTTGTTAAATAAGTGTATAATAACAGACTCTTATTGTCTTTAGGGAATACATTATGCCAACTATGTTTCGTGATACAACCAAACAAAACACCCTGAGATCTATTGTTAATACTCAGGACCAGCATGAAAAACGTGCGTTACTGCAGGAATTTATCAGCAGAGAGGAGCTAGAATTAGGTTCTAGAGGAGCATTTATTGATCGAGCCAGAAGCATATTATTTCATTTGGATCATCCATCAGCTGGTGTATTGCAGCCACGACAATTGTTTCCTTAATGACTAACTCTCATTCTTTGTTTTTAAAAGCTCAAGCATTGATTCCCGGCGGAGTTAATTCGCCGGTACGTGCTTTTACTGGCGTTGGTGGGGAGCCGGTGTTTTTTAAACAAGCTCAAGGTGCGTATCTGCTCGATGTGGATGGTCGAAGTTATTTAGACTACGTTGGATCCTGGGGGCCGTTAATTCTTGGTCATTGTCATCCGCGTGTAATTGACGCAGTGCAAAAAGTTCTACATCAAGGCATGAGTTTTGGTGCACCAACTGAACTTGAAATTCTTTTAGCAGAAAAAATCATTGAGCTAATGCCCTCAATTGAAAAAATCCGCATGGTTAATTCCGGCACAGAAGCCACCATGACCGCAATTCGTTTGGCACGTGGTTTTACGAAAAAATCAAAAATTATAAAATTTAATGGATGTTATCATGGTCATAGCGACAGCTTATTAGTCAAGGCAGGATCTGGTGTTTTGACTTTGAGTTTGCCCGCATCTCAGGGGATCCCTGATGGTGTGGTGGCAGATACCTTGGTAGCCGAATTTAACAATCTCACACAAGTAACCCAGTTATGTGAAATGTATGCCGATGATTTGGCTGCAATTATTGTTGAGCCAATTGCGGGTAATATGGGTATGGTCTTGCCTGATCCGGTTTTTCTGGAGCACCTGCGCAGTTTGCGTGATGCCTATGGTGCAGTATTGATTTTTGATGAGGTGATGACAGGCTTTAGAGTGGCTCTGGGTGGCGCTCAAGCATTATATAATGTGGTGCCTGATTTGACTACTCTGGGTAAAATTATTGGTGGCGGGATGCCAGTAGGGGCGATTGGTGGTAGAACTGAGATCATGGATTGTTTGGCGCCAATTGGTGGCGTATATCAGGCTGGTACTTTATCAGGTAATCCATTAGCCATGGCAGCTGGACTAGCGACTTTAATTGAGTTAGAAAAACCAGGGTTCTATCAGCATTTAGATTTTATATCTACATCTTTAGTGCATGCTTTAACGGCAAGTGCCGCAGATTTTAATCTGCCATTTCAGGCTGTTTGTGCCGGCGGTATGTTTGGGTTTTTCTTTAATGCATCGCCGGTGCGTGAGTATGCCCACGCTGCAGATGCTAATGAAAAATTATTTAAGCAGTTTTTTAGCGGGATGTTAGCTCAAGGAATTTATTGTGCACCATCGAGGTTTGAGGCTGGTTTTGTATCTAGCGCACATACAATTGAAGATATTCAACACACACAAAAAATTGTGAAATTAGTTTTTTCTAAATTATCTCTAGACAGTTGAAACGCTGTATTTAGCGCAGCACTTCTTCTGGCATCGTAAAATTAAGTTCCAAAACAGCACTGTCTCCATTACGCTCTAGGTTAACGTTGACTTGATCACGATGAATCGGGATGTATTTTGCAATTACAGCAAGAATTTCTTCCTGTAGCTGTGGCAAATAATCAGGAGCGTTCCTTTTAGAGCGCTCGTGAGAAATTATGATTTGCAAACGCTCTTTTGCTACAGATGCTGTAGACGTTCTTTTTCTTAGATAGTTGAGTATACTCATGCTGTTGCATTCTCCCTATGCTTGCTAAATAGGCGACGCAGAATCCCTTTGCGCTCGCTGTTAATAAATTTCATTGGCCGCTCTTCACCGAGAAAACGTGCAATAGCATCTTTATAAGCGGTGCCGGCATCGCTTTGGTCGTCCAAGATTACAGGCGTGCCTGTGTTTGATGCTTTTAATACCGCCTGTGATTCAGGAATAACCCCAATTAATGGGATGGCAAGAATATTCATAACGTCTTCAACACTTAACATTTCCCCACGCGCAACACGTTCACTATCATAGCGAGTTAAGAGCAAGAATTCTTTGATTGGGTCTAGTCCTTCGATGGCTCGCTTAGTTTTACTGGCTAACATTCCCAGGATTCGATCTGAATCACGAACTGAAGAAACTTCAGGATTGGTTATGATCATTGCGTAATCTGCATAATGCATCGCCATTAGTGCGCCAGATTCTATTCCAGCTGGAGAATCACATACAATAAACTCAAAGTCTTTAGATAAATCTTCAAGTACGCGCCCCACACCCTCAAGAGTCAGTGCGTCTTTGTCGCGCGTTTGTGATGCAGGCAGCAAGCAAAGATTAGGAATACGCTTATCTTTAATCAATGTTTGATTTAAGGTGGATTCGCCGTTAATAACATTGATAAAGTCATAGACCACACGACGCTCACAACCCATAATAAGGTCCAAGTTTCGCAAGCCAATATCAAAATCAATAACAACGGTTTTATGACCTCGCAGTGCGAGACCAGAAGCTATGGCGGCCGAAGACGTAGTTTTTCCAACTCCGCCTTTACCAGAAGTAACAACGATGATCTTAGCCAACGTGAATTCTTCCTTGTATGGGATAAACATCTGCTTGAATTTAGACAAACATGATGCAATCCATTAGATAGTCAAATATAGTCTACACGTTCTTTTTCTTTCAAACAATCCGTGTCAAGCGATTATTTTTAAAATCAAAACCTACATGTCTCTCTTTAATTGGACCATTACCTCTACGCCAGGTGTAGACATAATTCCAATGGTCGTCATTGAAGGTGGTTGAGAGTAAAGATGTTCCCATGATTCGAGCCACGTCTTCCTTGCTCATACCAATAGTGATGCTGGCCAAGTTTTTTTTAGGTAATAAGTTACCTTGTTGTACAATGCTTCTTGCAAAGTCGTATGACATACATCCCGACAAGAGGCTAAAAAGTATCGAAAAAACAGTTAAGAAACGCATATGATAGCAAATTCCAATATAGATGATGAATAAAAGGCAAGTATACTGGGCTTATGCTCGTTCGAACAGATATTTAAATGTGTTTATTATAATAATTGTAAAAGTTCGCTCAAGCTGGAGTAGATTGCTTGGGTCATCTGAGTGCGCGTATCTATATGATCAAGTAGAGCGTGATTGACCGTTAATTGTAGGCCTAGATAATCAGATTCTGCATAGTATTTTCGCAGTGTTTTTTGCAGATTAAATTTGATACCGGCATATGGGTAATTCATGCGTACACGATATGCTGGGGTTTGCTGTAAAAATAACCCACGCCAAATACGTGCGACCTCTTTTTCGGCATGTCGGTGTGGATCATATAAAAGACCAATGGCAGCATTACGGTATAATCCATGGAGTATTGGCTTAAATGTACGCAGTGAAACATGTAGTACCTGTTCTCCTGCATCAATGTGTTCTTGAATTAATTTATGTGTTGCCTGATTGAATGGCAGATAGTATTGATCTATAAGTTGTTGTTTTAGATTCTCACTTAAATTACGTGTAAACCGCGAGAAACAACGATCATTCTTGGGTGGGCGATTACAATCAACCAGTAGGTGGGTTACAGAGCTACTAGTGTATTCACATCCAAGATGTTGACTTAATTGTTGTGTTAACTCTAGACATCCAGTATCGAATGCACGTGGTGACTGTAGAATCCGATGATGATGCAAAAAAATGGACATAAGTTCATCTGGAACATTATTCACCGCATGCGTGCAACTTAAGATCAGAACGGTGGTTTTCATGCTGATACTCTCAAGTGTGAAATTATTTTTTTGACGCCAGCTACTCTATTTGCGCGTTTTAAAATAAAATCAATTGATCTAAGGTTTTTTAGCTCACCGGTTAAGGTCACGATACCATTATGAGTTGATGTTTGAATGCCAACCAATGGGATCGATTCATCGTCAAAAACTTTAGCTACAAGAATTGCAGCCTCGACTTTTGTGGTGATATACATATCAGTTAATTGTGTATTAACACGTTTGATCTCTAATTCATCTACATTGACGGAGAGCACACCTTTGGTATTTTTTGCAATACGTAACGCATCGACAAACGCTTGATTGTCATTGACATGGCCACTTAAGCGCACCACGCCATTCTTAGTCGAGACTAATAGTTTTAATAAGCTAAGATTTTTATTTTTTGCATAGCTGGTAGTTATTTTAGTTGTGATTAAGGTGTCAGATAATTTCTGTTCAATTACGTCCAATCGATCTGCGCCAGCTGGCTGTAAAAAACCGCCGAATAGAATTACAAAAATAAATGGACGAAAATAATGCATATCAGCCTTGTGTATGGAGGATTTTAAATTAGATTAATTAAGTATATCACCTATTAGATGTTTTATAATTATATTATATTTTGGCAGCTCCAGAGTTAAAATATCTGGTATTGAAGTCTATTTTGAGAATTAATTGCATTTTTTACTGGCGAATTTTAATCATTTTTAGTAAAGTACCTGCACTGAATAGCTAACTGGTCCATAATCCTGCATTTTTTGCTTTATCAGAGGTTATTTTGTCAAATCAAAATACTAGTTGCCCCAAATCATTTCTAGGCCTGATTGATCGCTGTATGCCTTGGATTGTATGTCTTTCTGCTGGCTTGTTCTTTTTTTATGTTTTTTTCCAATTAAACGTTTTTGATGTAATCAATCAACCATTACGTCAGGCATTTAATTTGAATGCAGCGCAGTTAAGTTGGATGTCCAGTACATTTGTCTGGGCTAATGTGGTGTTTTTATTGCCAGCAGGAATTATTCTTGATCGCTTTCCCGTGCGTATAGTGATTTTTTTAAGCATGTGCGTGTGTGTTTTAGGTACATTTGGTTTTGCCTGTACTCATTCATGGGCTTTGGCCTCGTTCTATCATGCACTGACTGGTGCCAGTAATGCATTTTGCTTTCTGTCGTGCATTGTGTTGGTTTCGCGCTGGTTTGAGCCCCGTCATGGGGCCTTGGTCATTGGGTGTATAGTTACGTTAGCTTTTCTAGGAGGCATGATGGCTCATACACCATTAGCCTATCTGAACCATCATTATGGATGGCGGCATGCAGTTTTGATTGACGGGGTGGTTGGTTTGGTACTCTTGTCATGGATTTTTGTTGTTGTACGTGATCCTCCTTTGTGGAGTACGCAGCATGCAGATGCTGATAAATCATGGTTTTCTGGTTTTAGTGATGTGTTACGTAACAGACAAAATTGGTTCGCAGGTTTTTACACAGCATGTTTAAATTTACCAATCATGGTGTTGTGTGCTTTGTGGGGTGCAAGTTATTTGCATGTGGTTTATCAACGTACGCCCCTGGAATCCAGTAATATAGTCAGTTTAATTTTTATGGGCAGTATTGTTGGTTGTCCGCTGATGGGTTGGTTGTCTGATCGGATTGGACGACGCAAGCCTCTGATGATTTTTGGGGCAGCTGCCACTTTATTTTTATTATTGCCGTTAGTCAATGGCTGGTTTGGTGGTAGTCATTTGTTGCCAGTGGTATTTTTTTTATTAGGTTTTTTTACCAGTACCCAGGTAATTAGTTATCCACTGATTGCCGAAAGTAACACTTTACACACGACTGGATTAGCCACTAGCTTGGCATCGATTGTAATTATGGGTGGTGGTGGCTTAGGCCAGGTTTTATTTGGTTATTTGATGCAACATCCTCTGGGTTTGATGTCTGGTGGTGATAGTATCTTAGATTTTCAACGAGCGATGTGGTTGTTTCCTGCAGCGATCTTGCTCGCGTTAATTGTAAGTTTATGTATACGTGAAACGTATAACGCAAGGAGACTTTGATGCCGGCGCATGATTTGGTCTCACGCTGGCGTCCATGGATTGTTTGTTTGGCGGCTTCTTTGTTTTTCTTTTATGAGTTCATTCAAGGCAATATGTTTGCCAGTATAGCCAACGAGGTTATGCGTGACTTTCACGTTCAAGCCGATAAGATGACTTACTTATCCAGTATTTATTATGCCTCAAATGTATTGTTTTTATTTTTTTCCGGACAGATCCTGGATCGTTTTTCTGTGAAAAAGACATTATTACTAGCGATGTTATTGTGTGTTTCCAGCACCTTTGTATTGGCATTGACACACTCATTTACAGTAGCATTATGGTGTCGTTTCGTTACTGGCATTGGCAGCGCTTTTTGTTTTCTTGGTCCAATACGGATTGCATCAGTTTGGTTTATGCCCAAACGCATGGCTTTTGTGACTGGGGTTGTAGTGACCATGGCAATGACTGGTGGAATGCTAGCGCAGTACCCATTAACTAAGTTAGTTAGTTGGCTGGGTTTTCGTCATTCTTTGTTTTGTGTGGGTTGGTTAGGTTTGTTTCTTTGGTCAATAATGTGGATTTTTGTCGAGGATCGTCCCAAGAAACAAACAAAAATTGCGACTATAACTTGCAGCTTCGCAGCTCGCGTCCAGCAAACATATTTGAACCCAAAAATCTTAAGTGCTGCAATGTATACCAGTTTAATGAATATGAGTATTGCGGTTTTTGGTGCAGTCATGGGATCTTTGTATTTGATGCAGCGTTTGGACGTGACTAAAGAACAAGCTGCCATGGTAAATTCCATGTTATTTTTGGGCGTGATTCTTGGCGGACCATTAGTTGGATTGTTTTCAGATAAATTAGGTCAAAGATTATTGCCAATGAAAATCGGTACGATTGCATCAATGATTACATTGGCGCTTATTTTATTCGCTGATGTTTCTTTAGGCTATATGTGTGTTCTATTCTTTTTGTTAGGTTTTTTTACCTCATCCCAAGTTATAGGATATGCTTTAGTTGCAGAAAGCAGCTCAACGCTGATGACAGCAACTGCTTTGAGTGTAGTCTCAATTTTAACTCAGGCCGGATATATATTTTATCAAAATATATTTAGTCGCTTGTTGTTATGGTACGGCGATATGCATATTGTTGCGGGGGTTCCTGTGTACTCTTTGAGAGATTATCAAACAGCCGCGATGATTCTGCCAGTTGGTCTATTACTGGCTTTCGTGGCGATGATTCCACTTAAAGAGACTTATTGTCGTCAGGAGATTCGATGAACCAAGCACGAGTGTTTTTGTTAATAATGGACTCATTTGGAATTGGTGCTAGTGCCGACGCACTGAGTTATGGTGATCAAGATGCGAATACATTATTACATATTCTTGAGGAATGTCAGGCCGGACGTGCGGATAAAGCCGGCGCACGCAGCGGCGAGTTAAAAATACCTAATTTGGCACGTCTGGGAATTTACCATGCTATGGCGGAGCGTGAGCCATTGAGTGTAGATATTTCTCAACTAGACGATCCGGTGGGATGTTACGGCCATGCATGTGAGCAAAGTTTGGGCAAAGATACTCCAAGTGGTCATTGGGAAATGGCTGGTGTCCCAGTTTTAGAGCCTTGGGGATACTTTCCTGATACTCCACAGTGCTTTCCGCAGAGCTTGATTAATGAATTAATCCATCGTGCTAAATTGCCAGGGGTTCTAGCTGAATGCCACGCCTCAGGTACTGAGGTTATTAAACAATGGGGTGATGAGCATTTACGCTCAGGAAAACCTATAGTCTACACATCTGGCGACAGTGTATTGCAAATTGCGGCACATGAAAGTGAGTTTGGCTTGCAACGGTTATACGATGTATGCGAGATTGCGCGTGAATTAGTTGATCCATATATGGTTGGGCGGGTTATTGCTCGACCATTCACCGGCAGATCCGGTGAGTTTGTACGCTCCGGGCATCGTCGAGACTATTCCAGCTTGCCACCGGAAAAAACATTATTAGATTTTCTTAAAGACGCTGATCGATCTGTTATTGGGATCGGTAAAATTGCAGATATTTTTGCGCATCAAGGCATCACACAAAGTTTATTAGCGCATGGTAATATGGCATTATTCGATACTACGTTAGATGCCATGGACACAGCTGAGCCGGGAAGTTTGGTTTTGACTAATTTTGTTGATTTTGATTCTTCTTATGGACATCGGCGTGATGTAATTGGGTATGCGCATGCGCTTGAGGTATTTGATGCAAGGTTACCTAGTTTGATCGCAAAAATGGCTCCAGATGACTGTTTAATTATCAGTGCTGATCATGGTTGTGATCCAACTTTTCCTGGATCAGATCATACTCGAGAGGATGTACCTGTTTTGGTTTACGGGCATAATCTGCGTGCAAAATCGATTGGTAAACGCTCTACTTTCGCGGATATTGGACAAAGTATTGCACAATATTTGAAGATAGATCCATTGGCGCGTGGAGTCTCATTTTTATGAGTGAGTTCAAGCAGTATGTTGATAATCTTGAACTTAAGATGACCTCAGTAAGAACAGAGGTTCTACATATTTTATGGTCTGCTGATCGACCACTAAAAGCTTATGAGATTCTTGCACGATTAGTTGAAAAAAAGCCCAACGCCACGCCTCCAACAGTTTATCGTTCTTTAGCTTTTTTATTGTCTGTGGGGATTGTGCATAAAGTGGAATCTATTCAGTCATATACTTTATGTTGTGCGCCGAAGAAGAAATTTTCCAGTGAGGTATTAATGGTGTGTCATGCATGCCATGGTGTGGTTGAAATGTATGATGACGTTCTGCGAAATATGATTTCCAATCTAGCTCAACACTATGCATTTAAATTACACAAGCACGCAATTGAGCTGCAAGGTTTATGTGAATCTTGTGTTGCTGCCTAGGGATCATCAAAATATATATCATTTAATTGTTTAAAGTCTAGTGTACTTTCATAGATTAAGATTGCGTGGTTAATCTCAGTGGCCAAGCCAGGATTTTCTGGATTAACAGCAATACCCAAGCCAAATCCCAAAAGAAATGGGTCGCCCACGGCAATTAGTTTTCCAGCTGAATTATTTTGCCAATAGATGGTGGTTTCATTATTCATTAGGGCTAAATCAATTCGGCCATGATTAAGTGCATCGATCATTTCATTACTATGATGAAAGGTAATGATTTTTTTACTCATACCAGGTATTTGTGTTAGATCAGCTGCAAATGAACTTCCCGTGGTCACACCTATTTTTTTGTTAGTGTAGAGTGTTTTTTGATCTTGTTGTGCGGATTTATTTGATATTTGCGTGACATTATCTAGAAAGCGCACATTACTCAGCAGGTATGGTATGGTAAAGTTTACTTGTTTATAGCTTTCTAGAGTGATAGTGAGTGCACCTATAGCCAAATCAACACTATGATCAGCAACAGCTGTGATTAATTTTTCACCGCTCATCGGGACAAAAGTACAGGATCGTCTCATGATTTTACATAGTTTTGTCATCATGACTATGTCAAATCCAGAAAGTTTGTTTTGCACGGCTTGCATGACATATGGAGGTAAGAAATGTGGTACTGCGATTCTTAATGCTGGTAAGTCCGCAGTTGAAAGTGCAGTATGACAGAAATATAATATCAAGATTTGCAAGAGTTTACGCATTTTATAACTCTTATTGAAAGCCTTTAATTATAGTTTAGTGTAAAAAACAAAAAGCGTTATTTTACACTCATGATTAGTCGATCATCTTGCATAGAAACGTTAATCACATCGCCGGATTTAAATGTTCCATTTAGCAAGGACTCAGCCAATGGGTTTTCTAATTTTTGTTGAATCGCGCGCTTTAATGGCCGCGCCCCATAACTTGGGTCAAAACCAATTTCGGCTAAATAATTTAATGCCGGCGGTTCGATCGTTAATATGATATTTTGCGATGCAAGACGTTGTGTTAACAAGTCAATTTGTAATTCGGCAATTTTAGCAATTTGCGCAGTGGTTAATGCATGAAATACCACACTTTCATCAATGCGGTTAATAAATTCTGGTCGAAAATGCTCAGATACCAAGCGCATTACGGTGGTTTTAATTTCTTCATATGTATGTGTTGGGCCCATTTCTTGAATCAAGTGCGATCCGATATTGGACGTCATTACGATCACAGTGTTACGAAAATCAACGGTACGCCCTTGGCCGTCAGTTAAGCGACCGTCATCTAAGACCTGAAGTAAGATATTAAATACATCCGCATGTGCTTTTTCAATCTCATCCAGTAAAATCAACGCATATGGTCGACGACGTATGGCTTCGGTTAAATAACCACCCTCTTCATAGCCAACATAACCCGGAGGGGCTCCAATTAGTCTGGATACGGTGTGTTTTTCCATAAATTCAGACATGTCGATGCGTACCATGGAATTAACTGTATCGAACAAAAATGTTGCAAGTGTTTTACATAGTTCAGTTTTACCCACGCCAGTAGGCCCCAAAAACAGAAATGAACCAATTGGGCGATTGGGATCCGATAAACCAGCACGTGATCGACGAATTGCATTTGCAACTGCAGCTACTGCAGGGTCTTGGCCAATTAAATGTTCATGTAATGCAGACTCCATGCCGAGTAATTTTTCTTTCTCACCCTCCAACATTTTAGACACAGGGATCCCAGTTGATTTGGAGACCACATCTGCAATTTCTTCTGCAGTAACTTTATTGCGCATCAGTTTAGTTTCAATTGGGTTTGTATCCGTAACATCTGCCAGCTGTTTCTCTAGCACAGGAATTCGTCCATACTGTAACTCAGACATCCGTGCCAGATCTCCGGCACGTCTGGCTGAGTCCATTTCAATTTTGGCTTTTTCCAGCTCTTCTTTTAAATGACTCGCACCCTGAAGTAATGCTTTTTCACTGGTCCAAATATCTTCCAGATCAGCATATTGTTTACTTAATGTCCCAATGTTTTCTTCTAAGTCTTCTAGACGTTTTTTAGATGCTGGATCTGATTCTTTTTTTAATGCTTCGCGCTCTATTTTTAATTGGATCATTCTACGGTCTAGCTTGTCCAAGCTTTCTGGTTTAGAGTCAATTTCCATACGGATTTGGCTGCCAGCCTCATCCATTAAATCAATCGCTTTGTCTGGAAGTTTACGATCAGTAATATAACGATGAGATAAAGTAGCTGCTGCCACCAGTGCTGGATCGGTGATTTCTACACCATGATGGATTTCATACCGTTCTTTTAGTCCACGTAGAATTGCAATAGTATCTTCAACACTAGGTTCATTGACGATTACTTTTTGAAAACGTCGTTCTAGAGCTGCGTCTTTTTCTAGATATTGTCTATATTCATTTAAAGTAGTAGCGCCTATACAATGCAAGTCACCACGTGCCAGCGCAGGTTTAAGCATGTTTCCAGCATCCATAGCACCTTCGGCTTTACCGGCGCCGACTAAGGTATGCAATTCGTCGATAAATAGTATAATTTGACCTTCTTGTTTGGCTAGATCATTTAATACAGATTTTAGTCTTTGTTCAAATTCACCTCTGAATTTAGCTCCGGCAATTAATGACCCCATATCCAGAGACAATAATTGTTTGTTTTTCAGTCCTTCAGGGACTTCACCATTGATTATTCGTATAGCTAAGCCTTCAACAATAGCGGTTTTACCTACGCCAGGCTCACCGATTAACACAGGATTATTTTTTGTACGTCGTTGTAAAACTTGAATAGTTCGACGAATTTCATCATCTCGACCAATCACCGGATCTAATTTGCCCAGTTCAGCCAGTGCGGTTAAATCTACAGTATATTTATCTAATGCTTGGCGTTGTTCTTCGGCGTCGGAGTCCTGTACAGTATCTCCACCACGTAAAGTATCAATTGCCCGTAACATAGCTTGAGGTTGTGCGCCTGCATTTTTTAATATGGTTGATAAACCACCAGTTTCATTGATAGCTGCTACTAGAAACAATTCACAGGCTACAAAACTGTCATTCCGTTCTGCCGCTAATTTTTCACAGTTATTTAATAATCTAGTCAATGCATTGGAGATATGTACATCGCCTGCACCACCAGAAACACTAGGCATACGTTCGAGTATTTTTTTTAATTCAGCACGTAATTGTGTGATATTAGCCCCAGATTGAATCAAGATACTTTTTGCAGTTCCTGAGGTTTGTTCTACTAGTGCGAGCAGCAGATGTTCCGGCTCAATAAAGCCGTGATTGTGCTTGAGAGCTATGGATTGTGCTAGAGATAATGCTTGCTGAAAGGTTGAGGTTAATTTTTCCACGTGCATAGATTTTTCTCCAGGCAGTTATGTGGCTCGATAATTAAACATTATATGTTAATCTTAGTCTTTTATAGGATTAAAGCAAGCCGGATTTAAGGCTTAATTATCGGTTGAATCAGCTGGATCTTCGCCGCAAATCTTCAACTGATTTTCCTTGGCAAATTCCATGATGGTTTGATAAACTTCTGGACTTGCTTCTTGAAGTTTTGGATCGAGCAGAATGCACTTGTAACCTTCGTGATTGACGGTTGGTTGCAACAGTGGACTGTATTGAATACGGCTATTTTTAAAGCTAGCCATGGTTCCACTCATGCGTTCAGCCCAATCACTTGGTCTGAAAGTTTCGCCGTCGGTGGTTACACCTTCAATGATAATGTTCTTACTTTTCGATGCGGCCATTTTAGCCCAGCCTAGGATATACAGTGTTCAGAAGTCAGTATACCACGATTGACCCAGTTACAGGAAACTTGCTGCATCATATAGATGATTTAATGTCTATTTTTGATCAATGCTTTTATAAAAGATACCAAACAAGGTTGATTGCAGGTAACGATCTGCCGTTATATATTCCGGCCAACCAGAGCTGTCAGGATAATAAGATTATTTTTGCACATGGTTTTTTTAGCAGTGCATTACATGAATGCGCACATTGGTTGATTGCAGGTTCTGCGCGTAGAACTTTAGTGGATTACGGATATTGGTATGTTCCTGATGGACGCACTGCAGATCAGCAAGCTTTATTTTATCAGGTTGAAGTAAAGCCACAGGCCCTGGAGTGGATTTTGTCTGATGCTGCCAGGTATCCGTTTCAGTTTAGTTTGGACAACTTGGATGGTGATCCGCATGACATTCAAGCATTTAAACAGGCAGTGTGCCAGCAAGTCCAGCAGTATGGTCTGCATGGCTTGCCGGAGCGCGCCAGGTGTTTAAAAGTTGCAATAGATGATTTTTACCAATTATCCGTCTAAGAAAGACGCACAATCACCTAGCCAACGTTTGGCGATTGTCTCGGCGATTATGGGTGTATTTTTTAGCAATTGATCGGCTGTTTGCGGTAAATGAGCGAGTAAATCTTGATCTCTTTGCGGATCGGCAATTTTAAATTCACGATAGCCGGTTTGACGCTTACCAAGTAATTCGCCACGGCCACGTAATTCCAGATCTTTTTCGGCAATAATAAAGCCATCGCAGGTTTCACGCATTACGCGTAATCGTTCCATACCATGATAGGATAAAGGTGGTTGATATAATAACAGGCAATACGACTGAGTTATCCCCCGACCAACGCGACCACGTAACTGATGCAGTTGTGACAAACCCAGACGCTCGGCGTTCTCTATGATCATCAGGCTTGCATTTGGCACATCCACACCCACTTCAATCACCGTAGTTGCGACTAAAACATCAATTTCACCACGTTTGAAATCTGCCATGATATCTTCTTTTTCGCTGGCTTTCAGGCGCCCATGGATCAGACCAACGCGTGCTTCGGGTAGATTTTCTTGTAACCGCTGCGCGCTTTCAATGGCAGTTGTGCATTGAATGGTTTCTGATTCTTCAATCAGAGTACAGACCCAATATGCTTGTCGGCCTTCACTAATGGCATGTTTTAATCGATTGAGGATACCGTCGCGTTTACTATGATGCAACACACTGGTATTGATCGGACTACGTCCAGGTGGCAGCTCATCTATAATTGATAGATCTAAATGAGCATGATGTGTCATGGCTAATGTACGCGGGATCGGTGTTGCGGTTAAGAGTAATTGGTGTGGAGTTAATTGTTCATTTTGTCCTTTTTGCTGCAGAGATAATCTTTGCGCAACTCCAAATCGATGTTGCTCATCGATCATTACTAGTCCAAGACGTGCAAAATACACATCATCTTGAAATAAAGCATGAGTACCCACGACAATTTGGCAACTTTGATCAGCCAGTGCTGAAAAAGTTTCTCTGCGGGTTTTAGCATTCATTTTACCGCTTAAACGACATACTTTGATCCCTAATGGTTCCAGCCATTTTGAAAAATTTTGCGCATGTTGTTCGGTCAAAATATCCGTTGGAGCCATTAAAGCAACTTGGTATCCAGCGGCGATAGCCTGTAATGCCGCTATTGCGGCGACAACAGTTTTTCCTGAACCGACATCTCCTTGGACTAAGCGTAACATTGGTTTATCTTTTTGTAAGTCTGCAGATATTTCTGCGGATACTCTTTTTTGTGCATTAGTTAGTTGAAATGGTAGTTGATCCAGGAATTTTTGAATATTCTCTGTTGCTGCAGAAAAACTGGGCGCAGATAGTTGGGATCTTTGTTGGCGTGCGAAGCGCAAGCTTAGTTGTTGGGCTAACAGTTCGTCAAATGCCAACCTTTTGATTGCCGGATGTTGTCCATGCTCAAGTAAATGTGCCGGAGTTTCAGGTGCTGGGTTATGTAGTTGTGCCAGAGAAATGATAAAAGATTGGAGTGATAAATTATTTAATTGCACCGGCGTCATCCACTCTAAACTATCAAGTTGATCTTTACAGCGTTCTAAAGCTTGTTTGACTAATAAACGTAATTTATTTTGACTGAGCCCATGCGTACTAGTGTAAATAGGGGTTAGATTTTCTTCGACTGGACACTGTTGATCAGAATCTAATATCTGATATTCAGGATGTGCTAGCTCGAGGTTTTGTGCAAATGTACGAACTTCACCAAATGCACGTAGAAACGGTTGGCGTTGCAGTAACGTTAACAGTCCGCGATTAAAGTTAAAGAACCGCAAAGTAACACTGCCACTATCATCGACTAAAGTACAGGCCAACATAGAGCGTTTACCAGTTTTTATTTCAACATGTTGTACATGTCCAACAATCACACTCCAAGTATTCGGCCGTAAATCACCAATAGGGGTGATACTAGTCCGGTCTTGATAGCGAAAGGGCAGATGTAGTAATAAATCTTGGATAGTGTGTATGCCGCACTGCGTAAGTTTAGCTGCTAGAGCCGGGCCAACTCCTGTCAGAAAGTCACAATTCTTGCTCAGCACAACTACCCGCAAATAGAAAAAAATTAGCTTATTATAGTTTTTTTAAACTTTATAGGCTACTGCCCCTGGATTATTTTTTAACTACGGGCTATAACTGGACTGACACTTGGTGTTTAAGATTATGACGTAAAGTCCAATCGTAACTACACCTTGAGGTATAAAACCACACCAAAATGCCAAATCGTTTGCTCCAGTCAATTTAGGCATTTCTTTATCCAAAATTGGTAGATACACTGCGTTATAAATATGTTTAATTTTTTCAGCTAATGGTGAACATAAATGACTTCTAATGCCATTGTGTGGTTCAGACAAGATTTACGCCTCCATGATAATCCTGCATTTACACTGGCTTGTCGTCATCATAAGGTAGTTATCCCAATATATATTCTGGATGAAATCTCCACCCCATTAGGCGGAGCTCAGCGCTGGTGGCTGCATCACAGTTTAGCTTCTTTAGATAGTGGTTTAAAAAAAATGGGATTGAATTTGTGTTTGCGTCAAGGCAAAGCCTTAGATGTTTTAAAACAGTTGTTCGAAGACCATAAAATTGATTCTATCTATTGGAATCGTTGCTATGAGCCAGGTTTAATAGAACGTGACACGGCCATAAAGAAGTTTTTTCAAGCATATGGCGCAGGCATTGTTAGTGTAAATGGTAGTTTACTTTATGAACCTTGGCAAATAAAAAATATGTCGGGGAATTTTTTTAAAGTGTTCACACCATATTGGCGGGCTTGTTTGAAAAAAATTAAAGTTCCTGAGCCATACACGACCGGCTGTGCCCCCCAAGCATTGGACGTTCATAGTGATCCACTTGTCAGTTGGAAACTACTACCGACCCAGCCAAATTGGGCTAGAGCATTCGGTGATTATTGGCAGCCTGGTGAAGAAGGAGCCAGTAAAAAATTAGCTGATTTCATTGACATCAATCTTAATGGTTACAGCACCTCTCGCGATGAACCAGCCAAAGATACTACTTCAAAACTTTCCCCTCATTTGCACTTCGGAGAAATTAGTCCTTGGCAAGTTTGGCGTGCTATCGAGCTGGCTAAATTGGATAAGGATTGCGATGTAATGTCCGTCGATCGATTTTTATCCGAAATAGGTTGGCGCGAGTTTTCTTATTATTTACTGTATCATTTTCCGTCTCTAGCCAATACAAATTACAAGTCAAATTTTGATGCTTTCCCATGGGA
>CANNIJ010000022.1 GCA_947505025.1 Legionellaceae bacterium
CAAATATACAAGTCAAGTAATTGACGAATGGCCACATTTAATGAGCGCATACCTACACCTACCGGAGTGGTTAATGGACCTTTAATCGAGACCACAAACTTCTGCATGGCAGTTAATGTTTCTTCAGGCAACCATTGATCCGGACCATACGTAGCTACAGCGCGTTCACCCGCATAAATTTCCATCCAGGCCAACTTGCGTTGATCACCATATGCCGTGTGTACAGCAGCGTTAACTACACGCAACATGGCACGGGTTACATCGCCACCAATACCATCACCTTGAATAAATGGAATAATGGGATTCTCAGGCACGTTAAGTTGCCCTAGTTCATCGATTGTGATCGCCTGGCCGGCTGCTGGTACATTAATATGTTTAAAATGCATGTTTGTCTCCTATTTTTTACAAAAATATATGTCGAAACGCACCGTTTTTCCCGGAAAACTCAGATCTGCAGGTACCAATGCAGGTAACTTTTGTGGCCATTTTACCACAACACGCCTGCAAGAGCGTGTGCGTGCATAATTTAATACTTCTAATACATCTTGATCTGGGCCTAATAATAATTGCATAGCGCGCATGTCTTTTTTGACTAATGCAGATTTTTTACGTGCTGGATGCATTGGATCCATATAAATCACAATCGATGTATTTGTTATTGGTAATAATGTTTCTAAATAATCCATTGATTGCATATGTATTAAACGCAATGTGCCAGTCACACGCGGGTGCATTCGCCGCAATCCATCAAACAGCAAAGCAGCCATCATAGGATTTCTTTCAATCATTAATACATCTGCACCAAAATGCGCTAAAATCGCCGCATCACGCCCCCAGCCTGCGGTTAAATCAATGATCAGCACCCCTGGCGCAGGCTTACAGGCACGAACCAAATCGTGCTTACGTCCAGAAAAGTCACGATCAACTACTATAGATGCATTAAAATCCACAAACAGTGGTGAAAATTCTGGTGTACGTAATTCTAATCTTTCTGCGGTTAAATGTAACCGTGGAACAGCCTGTTGATCCACGGTTAAATTAAACTCTAGCACTAACTCGTTTGCTCTGGATGCTAAACTAGGATCATCAAAACCAATTGCTATGGGCTGCATTTAACCCTCATCCACGTACAAAGAACCTTGATCGGGCTGCTCTCCTGTAATTAGATATTGACGGTGCTGTAAATATGCATCCCGCATAAATGCATACGGATCTACTGAATCAACCATAAATCGGTCAGCATCAATCAACTGTGCTCGCAAATCAATATAACGCAAGCCTAACAAACTGTTGGTCCAAATATTGGACTGCAAATATGGATAAACGCTAAATAAACTATAATCAAACAGTAGTCCCATACCATCGCGTATGGTGCTTGGGCCTAAGAATGGTAGTACCACATAGGGTGAATTACGATCACCCCATTTTGCAAATGTCAGACCTAAATCATTACGATGTGGCGGCAGTCCAAAAGTACTAGCTGGATCAAAAATACCCGCAATACCAACGCTTGAGTTAATGATCAAGCGCCAACTATCTTGCAAAAACAAACGTTTTTCAGCTTGTAACGCATCGTTAACAATAGTCGGTAATAAATTCAGGTTACTATAAAAATTATTGATCCCGGCGCGTACAACTGGCGGTAAAACTGCATTATACAGCTTGGCAGTTGGCTTTAGAACCGCCGTATCAACCACATCATTCATTCGATAAATCCGACGATTTATCGGTTCATATGGATCGGCGGGATTAGCCCCTGAGATCATACATCCGCCCAGGCACAAAATAAATATAACGCAAATCAAACGTATCATAAGTTTTATAGTATATTTAAGATGAATGATTCATGTTACACCAATCACTGTGTGGTGAACAGCTGATTGATTAGGTATGTTTTATAGCTCAGCTTGCATTTTTAGTATTAGATACGCTATAACGTCAAGTAAAACAATAATAAGGTGATTTATATGAATATTATTAACTTGGATTTTGAAGAGCCTTTGTATATACACATAAAGGGTGATCTGGTACAAATATTTGCCTTTAAAACCCAAGAGCCAGGTAATATCAAGTTTGGTATTGAGGCTCCGCGTACACTACAAGTACATCGAGAAGAAATTTATCATATAATTCAACAAAAAAAAGAACTCATTGATGCCACGCCAAGCTAAATTAGTTCAACATAAAACCTTGATCATATATTTTTCAGCGCTAATGTTATTGAGCAGTTTGGCGGCATTTATAATTAATACAAGATTTTATGCTTATACTGGTTGTATTTATGTTTCTATAGATTTTATCTATATAAGTTGTGTAACATTTGCCATGTATCTGGGTTGCGTACTACATTTTGGGCGCAATAAAATACCAACCTTGATTCTTCGTGAATTTTTCTTTTTTACAATGGTGATCAACATTCTAATGTTGGGCGTTAATAGTGCTCAATGGACTCCTTTTTTACCAATAGATCTTTATCTCATACGCTGGGAAAGATTAGTCAAAATCGATACTCCAGAGCTACTAAATTGGACGGCGCATCATACTACTATCAAGCAAATCCTTTGTTTTTGCTATGATAGTTTAGCAGTTCAACTTTTTATATTGCCATTCTTAATTATACTAACTCAACGTTTTTATTTATTACGCGAACATTACGCTTTACTATTTATCAGCGGGCTTATTGGTTTTACTTTTTATTATTTCTTTCCGACCACAGCTCCAGCTAGTGTGTTTAATAGTCCATATTTTACTGCTGATCAACATTCAACTGGTTTGAAATTTATAGAAATACACCAACATATACCTCCAAGTACAAACCAGGGTGGCATGATTGCCATGCCATCATTTCATGTGATTTGGGCATGGCTTAGCCAATATTTATTACGTGAATGGTCGTTGGCCTTTTATACGCTCTTGCCCATCAATCTATGCCTGGTGATTGCCTGCGTCATGCTGGGCTGGCACTACGGCGTAGATATCTTATCCAGCGTTATTGTGCTTGTCATCAGCCATTGGATTTGCGCTCAAGGTATTCAACCCAGACAATGGACAATGAGTCGCATCATAAAGTGGGCCACCTCTAAACGGAGCAAATCCGGTAGCGAAAACCATACCAGCATCCAATAAATCTGAATCTGCAACCACACCTTCGCGTATACAAGACCTGGATTCCTGGACCATTTTCATAATCAATCTCTTGGCTAACACTTGATCTTTATCGACCCAAACACGTTTGTTTTTAACCTGTTTACCGCTCTGATAACGGTAAAATCCCTGAGCAGTTTTTTGACCTAAACGCCCTGAACTTACCATGTCACGCAATTTCTGCGGCACTGAAATCCCAACTTCAGACATCAAGTTTTCGGCTACCGCCAAACAAACATCCATACCTATAGTATCAATCAAGGTAATTGGACCCATCATCATGCCGTATGCTTTTGCTGCCTGATCAATTTGCTCGGGCGCATAACCTTCATCCAGTAACTGAATAGCTTCCATAAGATATGGCATCAGCACACGGTTAACTAAAAACCCTGGACAAGATTGTACCGGCAATGGCAGACGCTGTATTTGCCCCACAAAGGCACAACTGCGCTGAATTACTTCAGGAGTTGTTTTTGCACCGCAAACAACCTCAACCAATGCCATTTGTGATACTGGATTAAAAAAATGGATCCCCACTAAACGCTCTGGTGCAACCATCACTTGATTTATCGAGTCCAAAGGAATGCTAGAGGTATTGGTTGCCAAAATCGCATCTGGTTTAGCCAACTGTTCAATGTGTTTGAACAAGGTTTGCTTGACCTCCAAAGACTCAAACACGGCTTCAATGATTACATCAGCGCGACCTAGACCATGACCATGCGGATCTGGCATCAATCTATCCCGGGCTGCTTGTGCTAAAAATGACTCCGGCAATTGCTTGGAAAATAGTTTACTCGCACGCCCGATAGCACGCCCAATATTCTCCATCGACTGATCTTGCAATGTAACTTGTAATCCTTGCAAAGCACACCATGCGGCAATATCTCCGCCCATTACTCCAGCACCAATCACATGTACGTGCTTGATTTTTTTATCACCACCTTTAGCAAAAGACTTCAATCTTTCGCGCAAAAAAAACAATCTAGTTAGATTATGGGCTGTTTCGCCAGTTGCAACTAAAGACTCGATGGAATTGGCTTCTTTTAAATATGCACGATCATCCGTGCCGGAATCTTTCTCCCACAAATCAATCATGGCAAACGGTGCCGGATAATGAACTGGATTAACTTTCTTAGACACTTCACGGCGTAATAATGTACATAACCATCGGCGCATCCAACGCATATTCCCCAATGATTGCAATATAGTTGGTTGATGCAATTTTGGTTTATGTTCCAAGTAATACATTACTGCACGTTTTAGTTGCCGCACCGGCACAACTGCATCTACAAAACCAAGTTTTTTTGCTTGTTTAGCACTTAAGGGTTTGCCGGATAACATCACTGATGATAAAGCCTGAAAACCACCAATCAACTGGGGTAACCGCACAGTTCCACCCCAACCAGGATGAATTCCCAGTAATACTTCAGGCAGGCCTAAACGCGTAGATTTACTATCACTAGCAATCCGATAATCACAAGCCAAAGCCAACTCTAAACCGCCACCTAAACAAAAACCATCAATCATCGCTATAGTCGGTATACGCAACGCAGCCAAACGGGCTAATACGGCTTGTCCTTTGCGTAAAAACTCTGTAATTTTTTCAGGATGATCTTCTTGTGCAAAAACATTAACATCAGCACCAGCTATAAAACCCTTGGCCTTTAAAGAATAAATCACTAAACCCTTGAGATCACTACACTGCTCTATATCTTGTAGTATTTGATTTAATTCATCCAGCACCTCATGATTAATCGTATTGACGCTGGCGTGTTGACGATTAAATCCCAACCAAACGATCTGTTGGGCCTGGGTTTGTTTTTCCCAATTTTTCGCATGTTTCATGGTTGATTCACCTGTGTTGTCCGTTCCAAATACATGGCTCCGCCTTGACCACCACCGATACAAATCGATGCTATACCGCGCTCTCCATGGATCTTCTCCAGCCGCTTGAGTGTATGTAAAACAATGCGTGCGCCACTAGCACCAATCGGATGACCTAAAGCAATTGCACCACCATCGGTGTTGATCAGATCCATCTCTGGAGAACCACAAGCTTGTTCTAAACCCAGCACCTGTTGAGCATAATCTGTATCGTCTAATGCGGCACAACACGCTAGCACTTGAGCCGCAAATGCTTCGTTGATCTCCCAGCAATCTACTTGTTTGGTTTTTAACTTATTACGTTTTAATAGTTCAGAAATTGCATGTGCTGGGCCTAAACCCATATTTTGTGGTGCTAATCCATCCCACTGACAATCTACAATACGACCTAAAACTGGTAATTTATGTTCCTCTACTGCACTAGCACTAGCCAACAGCAACATACAAGCGCCATCACTAACCTGTGAACTATTACCTGCTGTGACCATGCCGTATGTTCGATCAAATATCGGCGCTAGTTTTGCAAGCTTTTCAATGCTTGAATCAGCTCTTATACCATCATCTTCTGTATATAAACGACCATTTTTATCAATTATTGGTATCACTTCATCCATATTTCCAGCAGCATAAGCCTGATGCGCCCGCTGATGACTGTTATATGCAAACTGATCCATGGCAGTACGTGTGAGATTGAATTTATAAGCTAAGTTTTCTGCGGTTTGTCCCATGTTCATGCCAATAAAAGGATCAGACAAACCATGTACTAAACCTAAGACTGGAGTTAAAAAGCCTGGTCTTAATTGACTTAAGAGTTTTAAACGTTGATAAGGTTTTTTGGCAGCTAGCCACTTAGATAACCAGGATACCATGGCGGAATTAAATAATACTGGCGCCCGACTCATGGCTTCAGTGCCACCCGCCAAGACTAAATTGCGTCGGCCCAATGCAATCAACATCGATGCATCATCAATTGACTGCATGCCTGAAGCACAATTACGCATTACAGTATAAGCTGGCACATGATCGCCGCAACCCAAACGTAATGCAACTAAACGGGCTATATTTGCTTCATCTGGACCTGGCATAGCACAGCCCAAAATAACTTCATCTATAGATTGCTTTGCAAACGGTTGTCGATTTAATAATGCTGTTCCAGCGGCAACAGCTAAATCACTCGCACTAAATGGTCCAACTCCTTTAGACTTTAAAAATGGTGTGCGGCACCCATCTACCACATATACCGCATGACCAGCTAACCTAGATGACTGCTGCATCCCTACTCCTTGTCAATCAAGCTATTATCCTATATCAAACTATCATTCCATGGAGTATTCGTCAACGATACGATATTATATACGTCTAATATCATTCAATTAGAGAAAAATTCATGCTTGAGATCAAGGATCTCCTGGTTAATCATACTGATGATACTTTATTTTCAGGCGTGTGTTTTACCTTGAATGCAGGCGAAATAATCCATATACAAGGCGCAAATGGCAGCGGTAAAACCACATTGCTCAACGTTTTGACTGGCATACGTACACCTGACAATGGGCACGTGCTGTTTAATGGAAAATCCATCTACGCAGATTTAATCAATTATACTAGTAACCTATGTTATGTTGGACATAAAACCGGCGTCAATCAGAATTTGACGGCACGCAACTATTGCCGATTTGATTTAAACATTGATACAGAAACTTGCGAAAAATGGCTAGAAAATATAGGTTTATTGGCACACGCAGATATTCCATGTCGAGAGTTATCCTTTGGGCAACGGCGTCTGATCAGTTTACTCCGCTTAAATAAGAGCTTTAAACCGATCTGGCTGCTGGATGAACCATTTGTTGGTTTAGATGAACGTGCTTTACAAGCATTGGTGCTGCAATTAAAAAACCATCTTCAAGCTGCCGGCAGAGTAATCTTAACCTCACACCAAACAATTCCCGGAGCATTCACACACTACTCTAGGTATCAATTATGAATCATGATAATCCATCATTCCTAAATCAATGTAAACGTGAGTGGCATATTTATGTGCGCCAACCACGAATCATCATAAATGCCGCATTATTTTTTTTAATGATAGTCGTATTTTTTCCTTTAACTATGCCTGCTGATCATGAATTACTGCACACGTTAGCAGCTGGATTAATTTGGATTGCCTTGTTATTTGCATTCTTTTTATCTGGAGAAAATGTATTCCAACAGGAGCAAGATGCCGGCGTAATGGAACAGTGGTTATTGTCTGGTTCTCCGCTAGTAATATTCATATTAGCCAAGATAACTGTACACTGGGCGCTAAACCTTTTAGCAATTATAATCCTTATACCGGTGTATGCGATTATATTTGGATTAACCTTACATGAAACTCTAATTTTAAATTGCAGCGTGATCTTTGGCAGCCCAGCTCTGATTGCATTATGTACATTGTCAGCAGCCTTTGGGTTAGGGGTTAAGCAAACTGGTACATTAATGGCTTTAGTTTTATTCCCATTGACTCTGCCAATAATAATATTTGGCAGTGCAACTACAACAGCAGCTATGAACGGCCAAGATGTACAGGGTTACTTAGCCCTGCTACTAGCAATGTCCCTATTATCTGTAGCTTTCTTACCATTAGCCACCGCAGCAGTCATTCGCGCATCTACTTGCAGATAAGTATAACTAAGGCTAAGTATATTCGGCGGGAATTTATGCAAAATCAAACCAGGCAAATACCGGCATTGATCCATCAAGCCAGCTTTCAATTGGTCTTTTTAAATACTTCTACTATCTTACGAGTAGTATTTGATAGTAATCTAGCCATATTTAACTTAAATCAAAAGTAAGGAATGTTTTAATGCGTGATTTTAATAAATACTCAATTGCGGACTTTTTGAAGTTAAAGCCATTCTGGAGTGTATTAAAGCAATGGCGTAACGATATCAGATTAAAATTATACCTACTGAGAGAAGCTGAATCTGAGGCTGATTTTATTGAGCAGTCTCGGTCATTAAATAATAAAAACGTATACATTGTGATTGCTTATGAGCAAGCACAATGTATAGAGTGGTTGCTGCGCATGGCGCAACAGCATATTAGAGATGCAACTATTCTGGTGTTTGATAATTCAATGAAGGTAAGTTGCCGAGACGATATCAAGACATTATGTCAACAATTGGCAGTGCCATACTTGCCACTACCATTTAATTTTACATACCATCCGAATTGTTCGCATGGTATGGCGATGACATGGGTTTATGAGCGAATCATTAAAAAAATTGAACCCAATATATTTTGCTTCTTAGATCATGACATGATTCCAGTTGCACCGGTAGAAATGAGGCTTTCTATACAAGATCAAGACCTCTATGGTTTGCCGTGTGTGAGTAGCTTGGCATGGAGTTTATGGGCTGGATATAGCATGTTTAAATATCAGTATATTAAAAATAATCCGGTAAATTTTTTACAGGATTTTGATAATGGATTAGATACTGGCGGTCGTAATTATCGATACTTGTATAAGCAAAAAAACCACGCGGATTTGCGATTTGCTGAATCAAAAAATATAGAATCATTGATGCAATTTAATAATAAAAACATTAACTTACAAATCATTGATGATAAATGGATCCATGTCGGCGGAGTTGGTTATGGCAACAATTACGCTTTTAAAGCAGGTTACATGAAGGTAATTATGGATGCTTTGTATAATGGCACGACTTGGCGTATGTAGTCGTCCATATAGGAACAAGAGTTTCCTGCTGTGTAGGACGCGGTACAAAAAGCCATCAGCAGAGCATAATTAATCTTAATGAGCAGGTTATCCGCACTATGCGGTACTAACAAGTACCGCCAACAGTTAATGCATCTATCTTGAGTGTGGGCTGACCTACTCCAACCGGGACTGATTGGCCGTCTTTACCGCATACGCCAATACCCGGATCTAAACGTAGATCATTGCCGATCATACTGATCTTTTGCATCACTTCTGGTCCATGACCAATCAATGTCGCACCTTTTACCGGACGTGTGACCCGGCCATTTTCGATTAAATATGCTTCACTCACCGAAAAAACAAATTGACCGGAAGTTATATCTACTTGGCCGCCACCTAAGTTCACTGCATATAAACCTCGTTTTACAGATCGGATAATTTCTTGAGGATCATATTTTCCCGCTAACATATATGTATTTGTCATGCGTGGTATCGGTACATGTGCATACGACTCACGTCGGCAATTTCCTGTTGACTGCATGCCCATTAGTTTTGCATTTAATTGATCTTGCATATAATTAACCAGGACACCATCCTCGATCAATGTAGTACATTGTGTTGGTGTTCCTTCATCATCAACCGTCAATGAACCACGTCGATCCTCTAAAGCACCATGATCAACCACCGTAACACCCTTAGCTGCGACTTGTTCACCTAATTTACCGGCAAAGGCACTCAAGCCTTTTCGATTAAAATCACCTTCTAAGCCATGGCCAACAGCTTCATGCAATAAAACCCCAGTCCAGCCTGATCCTAAAACAACTGGCATTGTGCCGGCTGGTGCAGCTTGTGCCTCTAAATTAACTAAAGCCTCTCTTACAGCTTCACGTGCATAATCCAGAGCACGATCTTGATCTAAAAAGAACGCATAAGCCACGCGCCCTCCTCCGCCAGATCGCCCGGATTCACGCCGACCATTTTCCTCAACGATAACACTTACGTTCACACTTACTTGAGGCCTGAGATCTGCGGCCATTTGACCATCCAAACCAACTATCATTATAACCTCATGAGAGCCACTCAATGACGCATTAACTTGTATCACACGTGGATCACAGCTTCTGGCTGTTCGATCAATAGCTTCTAGAATTGCAATTTTCTCTAGTGATGTCATGCCTTCAATTGGATTAAACCCTGCATAACAGGCAGCATGAACCGTATTGATTTTAATCACTGGTGTTTTTGCAGTCGAGTGACTGGCTATTGAACGTGCTGCAGACGCAGCGCGCTCCATAGCTGGTAATAAAATATCATCACAATACGCATACCCAGTTTTATCACCACTTACCACACGCACACCTACTCCACGATCAATCGAGTAACTACCACTTTTGACCTCTGAATCTTCCAAATACCATGACTCGCTTCTACAACTTTGAAAATACAAATCAGCAGCATCCACATTAGGCGTTACCATCGACTGAACCAGTCGGTGTACCCGCGATGAATCTAAGTCTGCAGGCTTAAGTAAAATATCAGTTGCGGTGCTGAGTAATGTTTGCATATTCATCGAATCTCCTGCGCAATAATTCTTTACCTCATAGTACGCATTTTACGTCACTGAATAAAGGGTTAAAACACATGAAAAAGATCAACCTTAGCTGGAAATTATGTGCTAAACTGATTTGTGTTCATCATCCTCAGGAGATTTCATATGAATAAAAATAATGTTTCAGCGTTACGCAGCAGCGCAGAGTCTGCATTAGCTACGAATAAAGTATTACGTAATACTTATTTACTACTCAGCTTAACTTTTATTTTTAGTGCATTTACTGCTTATTTTTCATTTGCATCCGGAGTGCGCTCAATCAATCCTTTACTTGTTATAGCCGGTGTTTATGGATTGATGTTCATGACTCACGCACTGAAAAACAGCCCATGGGGCTTGGTTAGCGTGTTTGCTTTTACTGGCTTCTTGGGTTATTCACTCGGGCCAATCTTAAATTCAGTTGCACATTTCGCAAATGGCGGACAAATAATTGCAACTGCTTTAGGTGGTACAGGCTTAATATTTTTTGCCTTGTCAGGTTATGTATTAACTACGCGTAAAGACTTTAGTTACTTGGGCGGTTTCTTGTTTGTTGCTGTAATGGTTGCATTTCTTGCCATGATTGCCGGATTGTTTTTTCAAATCCCAGCCTTACAATTAATCATATCTGCAGCGTTTGTATTGATTTCATCCGGTCTAATTTTATTTCAAACTAGTGAAATAATTCATGGTGGGGAAACAAATTATATCAGCGCTACTGTTGGATTATTTGTATCTATATATAACTTGTTCATCAGCTTGCTGAATTTACTCAGCGCGTTCTCTGGTCGCGATTAAAGGTACAAAAATGTGCTCTTCGTATACCGCAGTCGCCATTGAAGTATTGAGTGGCCTGGAGCCAGTTCAACGGCGACCAGGCATGTATACTGACACCACTCGACCGAACCATTTAGCGCAAGAAGTAATTGATAATAGTGTTGATGAGGTTTTAGCTGGTTTCGCAAATAACATCATTGTCACTTTACATGATGATGGTTCGGTCGAGGTTGCCGACGATGGACGAGGATTACCTGTTGATCTACATCCGCAATTGCAATTAAGCGGAGTAGAAGTCCTGATGACCCACCTGCATGCTGGCGGGAAGTTTTCTGATCAGCATTACAAGTTTTCCGGTGGTTTACATGGCGTTGGGGTATCTGTCGTTAATGCATTATCTTTGTGTTTAGAAGTAACGATTAAACGCAATGGTTTAATCTATCAAATGGCTTTTGCTAACGGAGCTAAAACCACCGAACTAACTGAAATTGGAGTTACTAAAAAACGTGACACCGGCACTGTGGTGCGTTTCTGGCCCAATCCAACCTATTTTGATACGACTAAAATTTCCGTACAGGCTTTAACCCACATTTTAAGAGCTAAAGCAGTCCTGTGTCCTGGCTTATCCATGACCTTAATTAATCAGACCACCAAAGAGACATTGCATTGGTGTTTCGCTAAAGGCTTGGTAGATTATCTAAGGCAATCTTTACCATCAGACTATATACCCGAAGAACCTTTTGCCGGTGATTACTCTGGCGCAGAAGGTAATGTTGAATGGGCATTAGCCTTTACACAAACCCCTAATACTGTGGTTAGTGAAAGTTACGTCAATTTAATCCCAACGGTCTTGGGCGGAACTCACGTCAACGGTTTGCGTTCGGGGCTTTTTGATGCTCTTGTCACATTTTGTGAGTTACGTAACCTGTTGCCTCGTGGGACTAAATTAGCTGCAGATGACCTGTGGGAGCCATGTCAATATGTGCTGTCAATCAAAATGCAAGAACCGCAATTTGCCGGACAAACCAAAGAACGCCTGAGCTCACGTCAAACTGCAGCTTTTGTTAGTAACATTATAAAAGATGCATTTTCACTATGGCTGAATCAGCATAGAACACAGGGTGAGCGCATAGCGTCACTAGTAATTGAGCGCGCGCAAAAACGTCTGCGTCAAGCAAAAAATGTTGAGCGCAAACGTGTGCATCAAGGACCGGCTCTACCCGGCAAACTTTCTGATTGTTTACAACAAGATTTGAGTGCATCAGAGTTATTTTTAGTTGAAGGTGATTCTGCTGGAGGATCAGCAAAACAAGCTCGTAGCAAAGACTTCCAAGCAATTTTGCCTTTGCGCGGTAAGATTTTAAATGCATGGGAGGTAGACTCATCTCACGTCTTAGCTTCTCAGGAAATTCATGATATTTCTGTGGCTATAGGTATAGATCCAGGATCCAGTGATCTACGTGGATTACGTTACGGCAAAATATGTATTCTTGCTGATGCTGACTCTGACGGAGCACATATTGCCACACTGCTGTGTGCTCTTTTTCTACGACATTTCAAACCACTTGTAGCTGCCGGACATATATTTGTAGCCACTCCACCTCTATATAGGATTGATGCTGGCAAAACCGTGCTGTATGCGTTGGATGACACGGAAAAAGACGCACGCATTGCACAATTATCTAAAGATTACCGTGGAAAAATTAACGTTCAACGATTCAAAGGCTTAGGTGAAATGAATCCGTTACAGCTGCGTGAAACCACGATGGATCCAAACACACGTCGCCTGGTCCAGCTAACTTTAGTCGAAGAAAAAGAAACCATGGGTCTAATGG
The DNA here is from genome assembly GCA_947505025.1 of Legionellaceae bacterium. Taxonomy (GTDB): domain Bacteria; phylum Pseudomonadota; class Gammaproteobacteria; order Legionellales; family Legionellaceae; genus CANNIJ01. The sequence continues at coordinate 12,929 of CANNIJ010000022.1, forward strand.
ATATGTTATTATCCAAAAAACGTGCGCATGATCGCAAATCTTGGTTAGAGACCAAAGGTGATCTAGCAACAACAGCAATTGGCAAGGTCAGCATAAGCGATATTATCTAGAGTCAACCCTGGTACTTAGATCACATGACATAAGGAAGTCTCATGGAAAATAATAATATTTGGCGTTACAGCACTGTTGCCATAATTCTGCACTGGTTAATCGCTTTTCTAGTCTTAGCCTTGATTGGTTGTGGTTGGTATATGTTATCTATAGAGGATCAACCAAATAGTGGTTGGTACTTTGACTTACATAAATCATTTGGATTGGTCGCGGCAACCCTGATTTTGTATCGTTTGATCTGGCGACTATTGCATACACCAGCTCCACTTCCAACTAGTGTCGCACGCTGGCAGGCTGTGTTATCTAGATTAATTCATTGGCTGCTGTATTTGTGTATGATATTAATGCCGGTCAGTGGGTTTATTGGCGCATCATACGGCAGGTACGGCGTGAGTTTTTTTGGCCTACAACTACCCACCTGGGCAGATCCAAATCATGCTATATCCAAACAACTATTCAATATTCATGGCATTGTTGCATGGATATTAGTCAGCCTAATTTCATTACATGTTCTAGCCGCAATGAAGCATCTGTTCATTAACAAAGATAAAGTTTTTCAACGTATGATTTGACAACTCAATTAAAATGATCCACTAGTGGCCAATAAAATTGATCCAACCTCATCCACCATTCGGGCACCGGGTACCGGGTACCGGCTCACGCCAGAGCCGGTGAATGGTCAAGAATAACTGTTGCGGGATCTTGCAATAAACCTCCCAAATCAACTTCACCAGCAAAGCGCACGACATGCGCTGGATAAATTGAATTAATCAAAAAACTATTACTTACATACCAGATCAAGCGCGGATAATCTGTAAATTCAGCTCCGTATTTTTCGGACAAATTATCTATAAATATGTCTTGCGAGCCGGTTGGTAAATCTAAAGCACATAAACAATCTGCACAATTACCAGTATCACATAATTCAACCCATGCATTGCTAAGCTCAGGAAGATTTTCTTCAGTAATCGATCGAACAAAATGCTCACGCATTAGCTCACGTAACTCCTGCTTGACACCATCAAGAGTTAAACACTTAAATAATGGGTGACCTCCCATGGACTGAAGTAGACGTTTCTTTACACCAGACCAGCAACTAGGCTTATCGCCCATTAGATCATCGTACTCCTCAATAACTATAATTCCATTGGCATTAATTCGCTCGCGTGAATTATCCCAGTTATGCGCACGACCAATTAGAGCCATCTCAGAAATCAAACGCTTGAACCTTGTTTTCCAAGGACTATCAAGAGTTGATGGTATCTTTTTGTCTATAGAGGCTAAATATAGCAAAGCAATCAAATCCTGATATCCTTCAAAATCTGACCAGCGCTCAGCATGATTGAGCGGATTACATTTAACGTAGCGTGCTTTGAGTGATATCCATGGATTAGGCTTTGACAACCAACGCCATGCACTATGCTCTTCGTGCTGATAGTAGGCCTGTAAAGCACGCTCGTACTCTGGCTCACTCAGAGTCAATTGACTAAATTGATCCCAGCGACATGGTAACGATATAATTTCTCCATTATCGAGCTTGAGCCGTGCAGGCTTTTCTGAATATCCTGCATCGAGTTTTGCGCGTAAAGCAAATATAATTTCTGGCACACATCCTTTCATTAGAGTTTGGTAACGTTCCTCTGCAAGATAAACACTACGCTCCTCATCCTCGCGTAAAGCTCTCATTGATGATTCTTGATCAACCGCTAATACTCGCAGATCGAATTGTCTTGGATGTGATCTTTGATTAAAGTAATTACTCTCCATACAGTTACGAACTGCAGGTATATTTAGCAAAATACCTGCAGCCGCTGGATGGTTTATATTTAATGCTAGCCTGAGTAATTCATTAGGTTCTCCAGTGGAGACAGGAGTATGCGCCAAGGCTTTCACCGCAGGAATTCCTAACAGAAATCTCATATCATCTAATGCTGAAAGATCATTTTGATAGATGATATTTCTTATAATATAAAAATATAATTTAGCTTGATCTGAATCATCAATATCAAAAACACTACTTAGATTATCTGGCTCAAAGAGCCGAGCCTGTGCACGCAAATCAACCAGTTTGGATTGGATAAACGGTTGGATGTATCTCAGGCAATATTCGCTCTGACTTATTTCTACGTGAGTAAACACAGCAAAATACTCCATGAGTCGGTTTATGACTGGAATATGACCAGACAAGGCGGCTCGGTGGAAAGCATCATAATCCAGGACAGACAACATAGATACAACCTGTGCCGGTGCCGAAAGTTCAATTAAGCGGTTTAAGATAACTAAATTACCCGTTGATGCTGCAATACGGAACGCGTAATAATTACGCGCTGAAATCATTGATGGCACCTGCTTTGGGTTGGAAACTTCAATTAATCGATTTAATATAGCAACATCACCTGTTAAAGCGGCGTTGCCAAATGCGGCGCAATCAAGCGCCATCAGCATGTCTGATAGATATCTTGGCATAGTCTCAGCCAGGCGATTAATTATACTGATGTGACTACTCATCGCAGCTATGCTTAACGTTTGATAAATCAACCGGCGGAACTCAGGATTTTGATACAGGCTAACCAGCAACCGATCTGCATCCTGGTTGCTAAACAGCATAGCGATCAAACATCGAGCTTTTGCTGGATAATCTAGTAACTTATAGTTTTTATCATCCAATAGATCGCTAGAGCCGGGTGTAGAGGTATTCATCCATTGATATTCAATATCGCTTAGGGTGCCGAAGAATATATGTGACCAAATTTCTATAGGGATAAGTTTTACTTTAGGATGGATTTGTCGTGTATTTTCCGCATAAAAAGTTAATGTCATGTTAGACTCTGTATTTGCAATACATACTCTATATATTATAGATCTGAGTCCAGCAATTAGTCAACCAGCGGCTTTTTAAGGCTTGGGCAGCAGTGCATTAATAGCCATCATTAATTGCTCATCACTACACTCAAAACAACCGCCTCTGGCAGGCATAGCATTATATCCGGCATCCAGGTGTTTAAATAAGACATCTAAGCCGCTCTTTAATCGTGGCTCCCAGTCAGTTGCATTACCTATTCTTGGCGCACCTAACGACACCAAAGGTTTTTCTGCGTGACACATCGCACAGTAATGCTCAACTATCAAACTTCCCTCATTCTTTGATCCTGCTACTTCTTTTAAGAATTCTTGTGGATGATGACTTGCTGAAAAACAATTTACACTTATGATTAATAACAAACTCAATAAACATCGCATAATAAACATTAGTTCTCGACCTCGGCTTCAAGTGATTGCATGAGTAATTGTAACTTTGTTCGTCCTTGATATTGATTAATATCTAACTTATAGGCGGCGCGTATAAATTTAACTCGGTGATTAGGCCAATTTTTTAGATCTACGTTAAAGGCAATGGCATCAAGCGTGTCATAAGTTTTATCCAAAGCCAAAGTCAATTTTAAATGATTTTTTCCTACAATTCGTTGGTCCAAAACCTCAAAACGATCATCAAACACAGGCTCGGGAAACTGTTGGCCCCACGGACCAGCATCCTGTAACTCCAATGCTAACGGCAGGCCCATGTCCGATGGATCAATCGATCCATCACTATATAACACCCCAGTGCATAATTCTTGATCGAGTAAAGCAGACACCCGCAGTACAAAAGCTTGTTCAAATGCGTCAAATGACTGCGGTCGCAAACTTAATCCTGCAGCCATAGCATGGCCACCAAATTTTATCATCAAACCAGGATGGTCACGATCAATTACCGCCAGAACATCGCGAATATTTAATCCCGGTACTGATCGTGCCGAACCTTTTAACTCATCGGTGCTAACACGCGCAAATGCAATCACCGGGCGATGATAACGTTCTTTTAAGCGCCCGGCTAGAATACCAATCACGCCTTGATGCCAAGATTCATCTAGCAAGCACAATGCAACTGGCAACTTATTGCCAGTTTGCGCCAAACGATGCGTTAATGTATTTAAAGCAAATATTGCTTGCTCACTCATCGTGGATTCAATTTTCCTACGCTCGACATTTAAACAATCTAATTTAATTGCCAATGAGCGCGCTTTCGCTAAATCATCACATAATAAACAATCAATCCCTAATGACATATCATCCAAACGTCCTGCTGCGTTTAGACGTGGAGCAATGGCAAAACCAAAATCACTGGCACGAATACTTGGAATACTTTTACCAGCAATTTCCAATAAAGCCACAATACCAGGTCTGGCCAAGCCTTTGCGGATCCTTAATAGTCCTTGATGAACTAAAATCCGATTATTTTTATCTAACGGCACAACGTCAGCTATAGTCCCTAAAGCAACTAAATCCAAGAACTGCGCCATATTCGGTGGCGGAATTTTTAGTGTATCAAACCAACCAGAGCCAATTAAGTGACGACGTAAAGCTAGCATTACATAAAAAATCACCCCAACCCCAGCCATGCATTTGCTTGGAAAAGCATCTCCAGCTTGATTAGGATTAACAATAGCGCAAGCTTCAGGCAAGAAATCGCCAGGTAAATGATGATCGGTAATTAAAACATCAATGCCGGATTTATTAGCAGCGAGAACTCCATCAATACTGGCAATGCCATTATCAACGGTGACTATTAATTGAGGCTTGCTACTTTTTGCCACATCAACTATACCTGGAGTGAGTCCATAACCGAATGAAAATCTATTTGGCACTAGAAAATCCACATTCTCTGCACCCATGGCACGTAACGCAGTAACCGCTAAAGCACTTGACGTAGCTCCGTCTGCATCAAAATCACCAATAATTAATATACGTTGCTGTAACTGTAATGACAGCGCTAGTCTTTGAGATGCCAGTTCTATATTCATCATGGTATCAAATGGCAACAGTGCATTTAATTGACGATCCAGTTCATCTGCATGCTCTATACCGCGTGCCGCGTAAATTCTCTGCAAACGCTTAGAAACTCCAGTGAACTCTGGTAAAACTGCTGGTAATTTATTTTGTTTAATTAACATTAATCTATTAGCATCCTGTTCGCAAATCTAATGTGCTACACTAATTGGATTATAACGAACGGTAACGTTAAATTC
>CANNIJ010000023.1 GCA_947505025.1 Legionellaceae bacterium
CCTGTATCTAATATTGTTCCGGATCGAATACGAGCAAATGGCCCTATGTGGCAATGATCACCGATCAAGCAGCCTTCGAGTACACTATTGGGTAATATTATGCAATTATTTCCAATTGTGACGTTGGTCAAGTGGCAGTTGGCTCCAATCGAAGAATTTTGCCCGATATTATTCTCACCAATAAATACATTATTAATGTCAATCCATACATCTTGGGCGCAGTTCAGAGTGCCGCGTATATCAATTCGCAGTGCATCAGCTAAAGAAACACCTGATTGTAGTAGCTTGTTGGCGGTGCGCTGCTGCACAGCGCGCTCTAATTTATGTAATTCAGAGCGCTGGTTAATTCCTTGAATTTCAGATAGATCTTCTACTTGAATTGACGTAATCGGAACGGATTCGGCAACAGCCATAGCAACGATACTGGTAAGATAATACTCTTTTTGTTGATTGTCATTACTTAATGCCGGCAGCCAACGGTTTAAGTTTTGTGCACTAGTACAACAAATCCCACTGTAAATTTCTTGGATTTTAAGCACCTGTTCGGTCGCATCTTTCTCTTCAATAATGGCACCCGGCGACCCGTCTGCTTTACGGATAATACGTCCTAGTCCAGTTGGGTTTGGCGTGACTGCTAATAATAGATCCAGGGTATGATTATGTTGTTGTAGCAGAGATTGTAGGGTTTTTGCCTGAATTAAGGGCACATCGCCAGATAGAATTAATACACATGCGGTATCCTCAATACCTGGCAAAGCTTGCAGCACAGCGTGCCCAGTGCCTAATTGACGTTCTTGCTGGACCCACCGCACTGGTAAATGCGCTAGATTTTCTTGTATTTGTAGCGCGTTATGCCCAATTACCACATGAATGCCATCTGGATTCAATGACATAGCGGTTTCAATGACATGTGTCAGCAAAGGTTTGCCGGCAAGCAAGTGTAGAACTTTTGGGCGTGTAGAACGCATGCGTGTGCCCTGGCCAGCGGCCAGGATAATAATATGTAATTTCATAATAAGTAACATAAATTGATTTTATTTCGTTATAACATGCCGATTGATTTTTGTATATTAACTTTTGACAATTGTTATGACTTCACGTATAAACATCACCGATGATATAAGCCGCCAGCTATCTAAACCCTCTCAGGACTCAAACGAATGGTTTATTTCATGCGAGTAACTTTTAATAGATGCTCACGGTCAAAAAGGATGTTTGCCCATTATTAAACGGAGGTAAGTTGTGTCTAGTGGTCATCTTCATGCATTTTTTATCGCCACTGCCGTGTGTTTCCCCGGATTACTGCATGCAGAGATTATCAACCAGAAACCCGATACGATTAAACAGGTTCTCGCAGATATAAAAAAAACTGAAGATGAATTGTTAAAAGTTGATCATTTAAGAAATGACGCTTTAAAACGCCTGTCAATTAAACAACATCCATACCCAATAAAAAAAGTTAATGTAAGCCCAAATAATGATATTCAGTATTCACTAGCGCAAAAAGACTACTTACGTTATCCAGCAGCCAAGTATCCTGCTTATTTTAAATTTGATTTAGATCAATATAATACTGAGTTAGAGTTTCATGCTTGGATGCAAGCGGATCAGGATATTTTCTTCAATGCTAAAGGCGTTAATATCTACAATGGTTTGATTGACATTACGAATTATAATAAAAACACAGTGGATCGCTTTTGGCTCAGGCGTCTAAGACCTTCTTTAGAAGGTACCTTAGCCGATTACTTTAATTTCATGATCAACCCTGATTTTGGACAAGATCAAGCTCAATTGTTTGATGCCTTTGTAGACATAAATTACTTAAGAATCTTAGGCCTACAAGCCGGGTTACAAATGAGTCTGGTCAGTGGGATTGAAAATTACTTTGATAATTTCAGCTATTTGTCCAGAGCCTATACCATGGAAATGAGTAATCCAGCGATGATGGCTCCTGATCGTGAAGTTGGCTTGGTATTACACGGATCATTGGGGCCGTCAGGCGATGAATCATATTATCGAGGCTTAAGCTATTTGGGATTCGATGATCTGTTTTCCTATCAAGTTGGCCTGTTTAATGGCACGCCTGACAACAGTAGTGTTGGGGTAGATATTTCAGGATCCAATATTCAATTTAGCCAAGTTGACTCTATAAGCTCAAGTAAAGCCATAGAAGCCAGAGTGTTTATAAACCCTTTTATAGCAACCGCACCATCTGTTTTAAAGCACTTAGGTATTGGATTTGCCGGTAGCTATGAAAACGTTGAATCGCAAGGAGAACTGCCGGCATTAGTATCTCTTGGGCAAAATACGATTTTTAAAATTGATGGTTTAGCTGCCACGGCTCAAGGTCCAAGATCCAGACTTCATCCTCAAGCGGTGTGGTATTCTGGCCCGTTAGGGGTACTTGCAGATTGGACGCAAACCAGTCAACAATTACACACAAATTTTTACCCAACAGATATTCCTGGCACATTTCAGTCTAATTCTATCACACAAAAAAGTCAGGCCAGCCAAATTCAATTAATTTACAATATCACTCAAGAAGATTTTAATTTATTCCACCTGGAACCGAATAATAATTTTCATCCATTTGAGCGAGACTCGTATGGCGCCTGGCAAATAGTATTACGTTTAACAGGATTGAATATGGATAAGAACGTATTTAATCCTGTAGTAGAGGACTTCTATGGCACCAGCATAACGACATATCTTTATGCTGATCCACAGGCATCAATACAAAAAGCCAATTCATGGAGTATCGGTGTAAATTGGTATTGGACCATGGCTCTGCGCTTTACCATGGAGTATGCACGGACTCAATTTACCGGCGGTAATTGTCCATCAATTAATGGTACTTGCCTGCAACCAAGTGCTGTAACCAATCGTCCGGTAGAAAATATTTTCATGCAACGTTTTCAAGTGTCCTTTTAGCAGCAGATTATAGAGTGATTATAGTAATTTTAGGTTTATAAGTTTTTAACGGAGATTCGTTGTGTTTCGTTTTGTGTTATATAATTTTTTATGCTGGAGCATATTGTTTTCACACAGTGCCTGGGCGCAAGCGTTAGCCACAGAGCAACAATTCACTCGCTTGGTACAGCAATCAATGGATCGCAGCACTAAGGCGATTAATGACACAATAATCTCGCAAAAGGAAACATTAGCTCAGCTAGAGGCATTACAACCCAGTCAAGCTGAATTACAGCGAGTTCAATGGCTAGAACAAAAAGATTATCTACGCTATCCAGAACCGGTATATCAACCGCTGTTTAAATTGTCCGCAACTGACCTCCCCGCAGTATTAGAGTTTCATGGCTGGTTACAAGCTGACCAAGATATTTTCTTTAACACTGCTGGGATTGGGATAAATAGTGGTTTTAAACACACAAGTTATGCAAGCGATACAGTAGACCGTCTATGGATCCGACGCCTCAGGCCATCGCTTGAAGGAACATTTGCAAATTATTTTAATTTTTTGATCAATCCTGATTTTGGACTAAGTCAAGTCAGACTATTTGATGGATTCTTAGATATTAATTATTTGCGCGCTATTGGGCTGCAATCTGGCCTGCAAATGAGTTTAGTTAGTGGCGTTGAAAACTTTTTTGATAACTTCAGCTATTTATCTCGGGCTTACACCATGGAAATGAGTAACAGTGCCATGATGGCGCCGGATCGTGAATTTGGTTTTGTCTTGCATGGATCATTTGGTCCATCCGGTCATGAACCTTATTATCGAGGATTAAGTTATCTGGGTTTTGATGACATGTTTTCTTATCAGTTGGGTGTGTTTAATGGGACACCAGATAATGCTAGTATTGGATTAAACTTCATCAGTAATAATAAGGATCAGTTACAGTCAGCTGTGACCAATAAAGCTTTTGAAGCTAGGATTTTTATAAACCCGTTTATAGACTACGCAAATAGTACCCTGCAGCATTTAGGTGTGGGCATGGCTGGCAGCAGAGACAATGCGCATAATCAAGGTAATTTGCCGGATTTAGTTTCTATCGGGCAAAATGCAGTGTTCAAGTATACTGGTTATAGCGCCTTAGCCAATGGACTACGCTATCGACTACACCCCCAAGCTGTTTGGTATCTTGGACCTATGGGCGTACTTGCTGACTGGGCACAAACAACTCAAACATTATGTGATGCAAGCGGCAATTTCGGCGCATTTTGTCCAGTCAATGCAACCAGTATCACGCAAAAAAACAATGCAGGTCAAATTCAATTAATTTATAACGTCACTCAAGAGGATTTTAATTTATTTCATTTGATCCCTAATAACAATTTTAACCTTTCTGAAGCTGGCACTTATGGCGCATGGCAAGCAGTATTTCGTTTTACTAAATTAGCGATAGATAAAAAATCTTTTCAGCAGGTATTATTATATGGAATGGATTTCTACCCATATGCTTCGCCAATCAATTCCATACAAAGGTCAAATTCCTGGAGCCTAGGTCTTAATTGGTTCTGGAATGATAATTTTCGTATAACTACCGAATATGATCACACTCAATTTATAGGTGGTGGTTGTAGTGGTGGGTCTGATACATATGGTGCTTGTCCCTCTGGTTTGGTGGCTAATCGACCTGCGGAGCAGATCTTTATGCAACGCCTACAGCTAACTTTTTGATGAGATATATGCTTGTGATTTGGACAGTTAAAAACTATATTTTATAGGAGTTATTTTTTGTGTTTAGTCGTATTTTGCTGTGTATCCTGTGCTCATTCCAGGTCTTTGCAGATCAACCAACATCACATGCAATTACAGATCGAGCTGAAAACTTGCAAGTTCTTAAACGCTTAAATGAAAAGAAACTTGACTTACTTTTCAAGCTGGAAAGTCGCCAACAAGCTGGCTTGCGCTTAATTCGTGATCAACAAGCAGCTTATGGATTAACTCATGAAAAATCGCAAGTTTATTCAGCTTGGGACAAGCTCAAATCCAGCCAAATAAAGCATGGTTACCCGTTCAGACTATCTTCGGATAATGGTAGAAATTATCTTGATTTTCATGGTTTGCTAGAGCTTGATCAAGACATATTTTATAATATGAACGGCTTGAGTATTTATACTGGATTGAGCGTTCAACCGATTTATCGGCAAAGCACAGTGGATAGATTTTGGTCCAACCATATTGCACCGATATTATCTGCACATCTAGATGATAAAGTTATTTTCTACTATTACCCGGACTTTGGTAAGCAGCAATACAGGACATTTGACGCCTTTATCGACGTTAATTATACACGCCAACTGAGCTTTGAAGCCGGTAAGCAAAAAGATTTAGCCAGTTCAATCGAGAGCTTAGTGGACTCTGGACAACTTATGGTTCCCAGTTTTCCATATATGTTAGCTCCCAACCGAGAGATTGGTTTTTTTGTATATGGAGCCATTGGTGCACACCGCCATACCGGAGACAACGGGCCTAATGACTATGGATTGAATGACGCAATATCATACCAAATAGGCTTGATTGAAGGTGCAGCTGACAATAATAGCCCAGGTATTATTCCGACAATTCAGCCCACCGTACTCGGCATGCCCCCTTTACCTAATGTGTCTTTAAGTAATAAAAGTATTGAAGCACGGGTATTTATAAATCCATTTATTCATGACAAGATGTTTTTGTTTCAAAATTTAGGCTTCGGTGTATCTGGAAGTTTTGTAGATGTGAATAATCAAGTAAATATGCCGGCCATATTATCTCTGGGCTCCAACCCGATTTTTGCTTACGAATTTAATGTTTTTGCGAATGGACCACGCGCTAGAATTCGCCCACAAATGATTTGGTATTATGATTCTTTTGGGATGAACGCTGATTGGATTAGCTCAAGCCAACACTTAAATTTGGGGGCTGTAGTGCAAAATCAAAGTTATAAACAGATTTACCAGCAAAATAAAGCTGGTCAAATTCAGCTGGCGTATAATGTCACTCATGAGCCTTTTACTATGAGCCTCATGAAGCCAAATAATAACTTTCATCCTTTTGAAGCAGGATCTTATGGGGCCTTGCAACTGATAGGCCGTGTGAGTAATTTAATTATTGATCCTTCTTCTTTTGAACCAATAGTTATCAATGGTTTTAATGACTATATATCTAGCTCCAAGACATCAGTACAACAAGCCTTGGGCTGGACCGTAGGTCTACACTGGTATTGGAATGATTATTTTAGTGTCATGATGGAGTATGACCAGTCTAGTTATGTTGGTGGCTGTTCAACCGGCGCAATAGATCCGCTTACAAACCCCAACCCAGGTTGCTTAACCGGAACCCCGGGTGGGAATGTGATTAATCGACCCTCAGAGAAAGTTTTTATGCAGCGGTTGAAACTTATATTCTGATCGTGCATAAATGGAGATAAGTTGTGTTTTGTAGTCTTATACATGCATTTGTTATAGTCACAGTAGTGTTTGTTTCTGAGCTGGTATATGGTCATACGGTCTATAACAGCCAAGATGCACTCCGACAGGTACGTTTAGATATCAAGAAAACTACAGTCAAATTGACTAAAGTGAATCACTTGAGAGATGAAGTTTTAACTAAATTGTCACTAGAACAACTTTCTGGGCCCATAAAAAAAGCCAATGTAAATAATAGCCTGAATAATTATCTTCCTTATGTGCTGACTGAAAAAGACTACTTACGTTACCCTGCAGCCGAGTATCCGGCGTATTTTAAATTTGATTCGAACCCTGGCGCCAATGAGCTAGAGTTTCATGTATGGTTGCAAACTGACCAAGATATTTTTTTTAATGCATCAGATTACAATATATTTAATGGCTTGATTGATGGGACTAACCCTAATGCCAGTGTGGTTGATCGCTTGTGGATCAGGCGGTTACGTCCGTCTATGGAAGGTACACTAGCAAATTATTTTAATTTTTTAATTAACCCAGATTTCGGTCTAACACAATCCAGAATCTTCGATGCTTTTTTGGATATAAACTATCTAAGAATCCTTGGATTGCAAACAGGTTTACAAATGAGCCTGGTCAGCGGCATTGAAAATTACTTTGATAACTTCAGTTATTTGTCCAGAGCCTATACGATGGAAATGAGTAATCCAGCCATGATGGCTCCAGATCGTGAGTTTGGCATTGTATTGCACGGATCTTTAGGACCTTCAGGCCATGAACCATACTATCGCGGCTTAAGTTACTTGGGATTTGATGATATGTTTTCCTATCAAGTCGGTATATTTAACGGCACGCCTGACAATAGCAATCCTGGCGTTGATATAATCGACACCGCCGGCATCTCTGGATTCAACGGTGCGTTTTCCACTAGCGGGAGTAAGGCTGTAGAGGCTAGAGTTTTCTTTAATCCTTTTTTAGATAAAGATTCATCTGTGTTACAGCATTTAGGGTTTGGATTTGCCGGCAGCTACGAAAATGTTCTGAGTGAGTTTAATCTACCACCACTGGTATCTATAGGACAAAATCAGATTTTTAGCCTGGCAGCTGAGGCGCTGGGACCGCGCTCAAGGCTCCATCCACAAGCCATTTGGTATGCAGGCCCAATGGGTATACTAACAGACTGGGCTCAAACCAACCAAGGAGTATGCGGTACTGATGATATATTTACAGTCTCTAAATGTATAACTCAAAAAAGTCGGTCTAGCCAGATTCAATTCATTTACAATCTAACTCAAGAAGATTTTAATTTATTTCATCTGGAGCCAAATAATAATTTTCATCCATTTGTACACGATGCTTACGGTGCTTGGCAAATGGTGATGCGGTTCACATCGTTAAATATAGATAAGAACATATTCCAACCAGGCTATTTATACTTTCCTCCATACCCTCCTGTTGAGGTCTATCCATACGCAAATCCAACTGAATCCATACAAAAATCTAACTCATGGAGCATCGGAGTAAATTGGTATTGGACTATGGCCATTAGGTTCACTGCCGAGTACGCCCGTACAGAATTTACTGGAGGTCATTGTCTTGCGTACAGTTATAGTGATTGTTTAAAGATAACGAATCGTCCGGCAGAAAATATTTTCATGCAACGTTTTCAAGTATCATTTTAGGCGCTCCAGGGTGTTTATTATGTTCTATTCTGCAAATAGAACATAATGGCTAATAGTTGGTCCTGTATTGTAAGAAATGAATTTATTAGGTTTAAGCGGAGATTTGTCGTGTTTCGTTGTATATTATATATTTTTTTATGTTTATGTGGATTTTCACAGCATTGTGCTGCGGCACAACAAGTTGATCTAAAACAAAAATCCATTGTGGCAGTGAAAAAATCTCTTGAACAAAATAAACAAGAACTTATAGATACACTACGGTCGCAACAGCAAACTTTAACCGAGATTGATTTACTGAAACCTAATCCGCATCATACTCAGGTATTATATAAAGTCCACCGGCTTAGATGTTCATGGTTAACAGAAAAAGATTATCTGCGCTATCCAGCGCCTACATATAAACCTTATTTTAAATTATCTTCAGATACCACGTCATCATCACTAGAGTTTCATGGTTGGCTACAAGCTGATCAAGATATTTTCTTTAATGCTGCTGGTGTGGGGATTAATAATGGATTAACAGATACTACTTATACAACTAGTACCGTGGACCGGCTTTGGCTTAGACGGATCAGGCCATCGTTGGAAGGAACATTTGCAGATTATTTTAATTTTTTAATTAACCCTGATTTTGGAGAAGGTGAGCCTAGATTATTTGATGGTTTTATAGATATTAATTATCTGCGCGCTATAGGGCTCCAGTCGGGTTTGCAAATGAGCTTGCTCAGTGGGATTGAAAACTTTTTTGATAACTTTAGCTATTTATCTCGCGCATACACCATGGAGATGAGTAATAGTGCAATGATGGCACCTGATCGTGAAGTTGGCTTTGTCATTCATGGCTCATTTGGACCGTCAGGCAATGAACCATATTACCGAGGGTTAAGTTATCTGGGTTTTGATGATATGTTTTCTTATCAGTTTGGTATGTTTAATGGAACAGCAGATAATGCAGATGCTGGATTCAATTTGCTTTCGTTTGACAAGCAAATAACCAATAGCATTCAAAACAAAGCATTTGAGGCCAGGGTTTTTATTAATCCTTTTATTGATGATACAGCGAGTATCTTGCAACATTTAGGCATTGGCATGGCTGGTAGTCGAGAAAATGTTCATAACCAAGTTCATTTACCTGATTTGGTATCTATTGGGCAGAATACAATTTTTCAATATACCCAGCTGGTTCCTTTAGCTAACGGGTTGCGTTATCGACTGCATCCGCAAGTAGTGTGGTCTCTAGGTCCAATAGGCTTACTTGCTGACTGGGCCCACACAACGCAAACATTATGTAATGGCAAAGATAAATTTGGTATATATTGTCCAGTCAACGGCGAGCACATTACGCAAAGAAACAATGCCAGTCAAGCTCAGTTGATTTATAATTTAACACAAGAGAGTTTTAATTTATTCCATTTAATTCCTAATAATAATTTTCATCCATTTGAATCAGGCGCTTATGGTGCCTGGCAAACTGTATTCCGTGTTACCAAATTATCACTGGATAAAAACGTTTTCCAGAAACATACTCGGCATAGACGGGATTATTATCCTGACGCAGATCCCACCAACTCTGTACAAGCATCCAATTCATGGAGTATTGGCATTAATTGGTTTTGGAATGATAATTTTCGCGTCACGACTGAATATGATCACACTCAATTTATCGGCGGTTTCTGTAAGGGTTCGGTTTTCGGCGATCCGTGCGAGTCTGGCATAGTCGCAAATCGGCCAGCAGAGAAGATCTTTATGCAACGTTTCCAGTTGACGTTTTGATGACAGACATGCTCTAGATATGAAGTGTCAACACGCCCTATGGCGTATGAAAGTATATGTTTTTTAGGAGTTATTTTTGTGTTTAGTCGTATTTTATTTTTTATCCTGTGCTCTTTTCAGGTCATAGCCGATCAACCAGCATCGCATGCAATCACAGGACACGCTGAAAATTTATTTGCGCTTAAACAGCTAAATAAAACAAAAATCAATTTATTATTAAAGTTAGAGCAAAGCAAACAAGCAGAGCTGCGTTTGCTCAAGCACCCAAAACAACATCCATCAGGCCACCAGCCAAAGATGTATAAATTGGACCAATGGCCGTTGACTGCAAACTCTAGCAATATAAATTTTTATGAAATTAATCATACATATCCACTGCGACTATCGTCTGATAATGGTAGAAAGTATTTAGACTTCCACGGGTTAGTCGAGCTTGATCAAGACATATTCTACAATATTAATGGATTAGGTGTGTATACCGGCCTATCTGTTCGAAACATGTATAATCAAAATACACTTGATCGCTTGTGGGCAAATCATATCGCCCCAAGTTTATTAGCCAGATTAGACGATCAAGTAATATTCAACTATGCTCCAGACTTTGGTCTGAATCAATACAGAACCTTTGACGCATTTGTAGAGGTTAATTATTCACGTCCACTTAGTCTTAAAATAGGCCTACAAAAAGATATAGTTGGTGGATTGGAGCTGCTGCTTCCTGGAGGACATAACGAACTCATGTATGGAGGTTTTCCTGGGATGCTTGCTCCCAATCGTGAAATTGGTTTTTATGTATATGGGGCTCTAGGAGCGCATCGCCAGACCGCGGATAATGATCTGTATGATTATGGTTTTAATGATGCAATTTCATATCAGTTTGGCATGGTTGAGGGTGCCGCTGACAATACTAATCCGGGGATTATACCTACAGTAAGTGTCGATTCAATATTTGTGACTTCTATACCCGGGGTAGCCTTAAATAATAAAAGTATTGAAGCTCGGGTGTTTTTTAATCCATTTATTAATGACAATATTTCTTTACTGCAAAATCTAGGATTTGGGTTATCAGGCAGCTTTGTGAATGTGAACAATCAATCTAACATGCCGGCGCTGTTATCTATGGGATTAAATCCTATTTTTGTGTATTCCATTTTCACATGGGCCAACGGGCCACGCACAAGAGTTCGGCCACAAATTCTCTGGTATTATGATTCACTGGAGATAAATGCTGACTGGGTCCGTTCGAGTCAACATCTGCAATTTGCACCGCCTGTGAAAAATAAATTTGTTCCGCAGATTTACCAGCAAAATAAAGCTGGTCAAATTCAGGTGGCTTATAATTTGACGCATGAGAAATTTAGCCTAGATGCTTTTAAGCCGAATAATAACTTTCATCCCTTTGAACCAGGTGCTTATGGTGCGTTGCAAATTATTTGTAGGGTTAGCAACTTAAGTATCGATCCTGCATCATTTTATTCAATCGTAACCGGTCGTTTTAGTGATTCAGCAAGTAACCCAATGACTTCGGTACAACAGGCAAACGCTATGTCCGTTGGTCTGCACTGGTATTGGAATGATTATTTCAGTTTACAAATGGAGTATGATCAATCTAACTATGTTGGCGGTTGTTCAACTGGAGCGCTAGATCCGCAAACAAATAAAAACCCAGGCTGCTTTACCGGCACTCCTGGCGGCAGGGTTATCAATCGACCATCCGAAAAGGTTTTCATGCAGCGCATGAGGCTGGTATTCTAATCACGATTAATATGAATAAGGACAAGAATCTTGTTAATTAAATTATTTAAACTAAAAAAAAGCCTGATCTGTTGCATGATCGCCATGATATTTGGCTCATCACAAACTTTGGCCCTGCCAGATGCATATGTAATGAATCTAGCCGAGCAAAGGATCCCCTTAGCTAGCCTTAAAGGATCTTGGGTATTTATTAATTATTGGGCGAGTTGGTGTGAGCCATGTGTACAGGAGATTGAACAATTTAATCGCTTTTATGCGGCAAATCGTTCTCATCAGGTGCAGGTATTTGGTGTTAATCAGGATGAAGTTTCGTTAGAAGCACAAGCTCAACTAGTCAAAAAATTTGATTTACGTTATCCAAGTTTAGATCCAAGGTCTATACAAGCTTTACACTTACGCAGATTATCTGTGGTCCCAGTAACTTATGTATTGAACCCCGATGGCGGCTTGCACACCATTCTATATGGCGGGCAAACAGTCAAAGACTTCAATGAGGCTATGACATCTACATCTGATCTGTAGGGAGTTATTCGTCATCTGACATTCTACGCCCAGGTACAACGGTTGAGATGGCGTGCTTATAGATCATTTGGGTGATTGAATTTTTTAATAGGACTACATGTAAATCGACGCGATCGATAATACCATGGAGTTTTATGCCATTTACAAGAAAAATAGACACCGGAACTTGTCCGGAACGCAAAGCCTCTAGAAATGAATCCTGTAAAGATGTTGAGTTTGACATCGCCGGGTCCTTATTATTATTAAGTAGCGTATTGTCAGCGTAATCAAACGCTAACGTTATACTTTAAAGATCGGCAAGAATTAGGATTACTTGAGGGCTGGATCTATGTTTAAGCTGGATTCGATCAGCATCGAGTTTACTTGCTGTAATCCACGCGGCAACAGTTTACCTTTGCGAGCACGATTACCTTGATACGCCAGTAAATCAGATGTTTTTAACGTTAAATGACGTTTGCCGGCATATAAAATTAGATTATCTGTCGGGCTTAAAACTTGGACGTCTAAAAGTTGATCAATTTTTTCTGTGGTTTTAGATGCGGCTAAGGTCATTAAGCGTGTACCTTTGCCTCTTGTGAGTTCAGCCACGTCATGGACTGAAAAAACTAGCAGATGACCACTGTTGGTAACGCAAGCTATTTGTTGCTCCGCTTTTAATATAAATAAACGCGGAGCAAGCATATTGGCGTGGATCGGCAGGCTCATACAAGTTTTGCCATTACGATTTTTAACATATAAGTTTTTTAATTGAGTTCGAAAACCATATCCAGCTGTGTTACTTAATAAAACCCAATCTTCTGGATCACCACAGACGAGTGTTTCAAAAGAATCACCATCAGATGGATTTAATTTACTGGTCAGCGGCTCTCCTTGGCCGCGCGCACTCGGCAAACTATGCCCAGGTACCGCGTATACTTTGCCGGCACTATCAAAAAACACTACTTGTAGGTTACTGCGAGCGTTGGTTTGTGCTTTAAACGTATCTCCAGACTTATAGCTCAGCGCGCGTCCATCCATATCGAGTCCTTTAGCCGCACGAATCCAGCCTTTTTGTGACAAGACCACGGTTAATGGTTCATTAGGTAATAGGTCAGTTTCTTTTAAAGCTAGTGCATCTTGCCGGCACACTATCGGCGAACGTCGGTGATCGCCGTATTGTTCTCGACAAGCAATTATTTCATCACGCACGCAGCGACGTAATGCTAGTTCATCCGAAAGAAGTAGGATCAGGCGATCACGTTCTGCTTTTAGTTGTTCTTGCTCAGTGCGTAGCTTCATTTCTTCTAGCTTGGCTAAGTGCCGTAATTTCATATCAAGAATAGTATCTGCTTGTCGCTCACTTAATTGAAAACTGGCCATTAAATCTTGACGTGGATGATCGGATGTACGAATTATATGAATAACCAGGTCAAGATTTAAATATGCAATCAATAGACCATCCAACACGTGCAGTCGATCTAATACATTATCCAAACGATATTGTGAGCGTTTTTTTACAGTACATAATCTAAAAGTAATCCACTCATGTAAGATGTTTAATAATGGTTTAACTTGCGGCTTACCATCTAATCCAATGACGTTGAAGTTTACGCGATAGCTACGCTCCAGATCTGTAGTGGCAAATAGATGTGACATTAGACCGTCTAGATCTACGCGATTAGACCTGGGCAAAATTACCAGGCGAGTTGGACATTCATGATCTGATTCGTCACGTAGGTCATCTACCATCGGTAATTTTTTTTGCTGCATTTGCGCCGCAATTTGTTCCATGATCTTGGCACCCGAGACCTGATAGGGTAAAGATGTGATCACCACCTGATTATTTTCGATACGGTAGACTGCACGCAATCTGATAGATCCATGTCCATGCGCATAGATTGCATCTAGACCATCCTTGCTGGTAATAATTTCAGCAGATGTAGGGAAATCTGGTGCTGTAATGCATTCACGCACCTCAGACAAACAAGCATTCGGCTTGTCCAATAAAAGAACGCATGCATTGGCTACTTCAGTTAAGTTATGCGGTAATAAATCAGATGACATGCCTACAGCAATTCCGGTAGCTCCATTTAATAACACATTAGGTAATCTAGCGGGTAATAAAGCAGGTTCCTGCAGTGTAGCATCAAAATTATCGACCCAGTCTACGGTGCCCAATTGCAATTCACTTAACAATAATTCGGCGTACGCTGAAAGACGTGCTTCAGTGTAGCGCATAGCAGCAAATGATTTAGGGTCATCCGGCGAACCCCAGTTACCTTGTCCGTCAACTAATGGATATCTGTAAGAGAATGGTTGAGCCATAAGAACCATGGCTTCGTAACATGCTGAGTCTCCATGAGGATGAAACTTACCCAACACATCACCGATAGTCCGAGCAGATTTTTTATGTTTCGCAATCGATTTTAAGCCCAGCTCAGACATTGCGTAGATGATACGTCGTTGCACTGGTTTCAAACCATCTTCAATATGCGGCAGTGCGCGATCTAAAATCACGTACATAGAATAATCTAAGTAAGCTTTTTCCGTAAAAGCGGCCAATGATTGCTGTTCACTCGCCGGGTGTTCGATAGAAAGACTCATACGCGTATTGTTCCTGGTTCAGGAGATACAGTATAGATTATACGTTTTTAGATTACTAGAATTGTAAAAGCTGGTATGCGCTGGATGACGCTGGGAGTTAAGACTTTTTTGTCGTTCGTAGTAGGTTACACCCATCACATTTCATCTGCTCAGGCATGGCAAAGGCATATCGCTGAAGCATATTGCGGAACAAAATCTATATGTATACGATTTTTTGCCAGAACATTGAGATTTCATAATCAGCCAACTGCTCGATTCTCCCCAACCCCGCTACAAATCATACCTGAGTGTTGTAATTGACGGCCGATTGAGCTATAATTTTGCGCTCAGGTGATTTTATGGCGGTCAAATTGTTTTATATTAAACAAAGAATCCTTGGCTGGATGTCCGCTAAGAGCCCAGCGTCTAATACTTTACTCGCCAACTTAGCATACCTGGACAACGAGGATGCAAAAAAACAGGCAGAAAAAAACCAATTTAACCCACTCAACAGTGCGGTCAAATCATATCAAGATCTCATGCAAAGCCTCTCATTAGACGATTGGCACGCTGGTGCCTATGCTTTAAAAAGACTAAAAAAAGCCTCTAGATATGTAGAAAGAAATCACGGCAAACATTATGATATATTTACGCTGCTTTTGAGCAAAATGAACGCAAAGGCATATGATGAGATTATAGACATATATGATCAAACATTTAGTCAGGATGATTGGCAGAAAGCTCGTGCTTATTTTGAAAAAAATTCAGATCAAACCTATTGTGGCCAGAACGAAGCCATGATGTATTCATATATAAAAACAAACAATGGAATCTTCAGGCGTAACTTAACCTTGGGCGCAGGCCACTATGGCCGGACTAAAGTTGGTATCGAAGAAACCGGCAGCAGATCTGTGGCTATAAAGAGACAGCATGGCAGAAATAGCCCTGAATTGATGCAAAGGGAGGCGCTAATTAATTTGGATTTGGGAGTTGCGCAATCTGATCTGACAATCAGGCGAAACTGGGACGGTGGTGTATACAAATACTATCAGAGTATGTTTAATTTAGGTTGTTCCTTAAAAAAGGTTTTGGCTGAAGGTATTAATGATAATGAACGTCTGGGTTACGCGATTCAATTACTCCAGAAAGTAATCGAGTTACACTCTGGTGCTGCATCACTATCAAAGAAGCGATATGCACATCGCGATATCAAACCAGCCAACATAATGGTTGATCAGTCTGGTGGCTTACATCTGATAGATTTTGGCCTGACGATAGATTCTGGGTTGGATTTACAGCACTCACCTAGAGCCGGGACCAATTGCTACATGCCGCGTGATCTTAATGATCCACAGACTATAATGGCAACACCATCGTATTTATTTGACGATAAGATTGCCACTTTAAGAACAATTATGCATCCCAATGAGTCTATACAGAGCATACTTAGACCACAACAATTACCAGATTTTTTGGCAGCAATGTTAGATACCAGTGATATCTCAAAGTGTATCAGTCAAAATGACACGCACACATTACCGGCTATTCTAGACTCACTCACGGCCTATCAGGCAGTAAATCTGGTTCTGGTTCTATAATAAATTGCTTGTATTTTTTAATGTATGGGCATCAATAATTAGACTTTGGACAAACTGATCGGGCCAGGGCACGCTCACGGGCACTGGCACGTAACCCCAGATCTTATTTGTCCAAAGTCCAAGAGGAAGCACGCGATCTCACTCAACCTCAAAGGCCCAGGGCTATCAAGCCCTAGAGCCCTGAATGAGTTGCACTGGATATCGATACGAATTATTTGTTCACAGATGATCCAGGCCCAACATTTCTTCTGGTTTGACGTAACGCTGAAATTCTTCAGCAGTTAAAAATCCCAGCTGGATCGCAGCAGCTTGTAAGCTTAAATTATCTTCATGGGCGGTTTTAGCAATTTTTGCAGCTTTATCGTAGCCAATATGTTGATTAAGTGCCGTGACTAACATCAAAGAGTTGCGCAGATTATATTGGATTTTATCCAGGTTAGGGTGTATGTCTTGGACACAATACTTTTGGAATGCATTGCAACTATCTGCCAATATACCAATGGAGTGTAATACGTTCATAATAATCACGGGTTTAAAGACATTGAGCTCAAAATTACCTTGACTATCAGCAACCGCTACAGTGGTATCATTGCCGATTACTTGTACGCAAACCATAGTCATGGCCTCAGCTTGTGTTGGATTAACTTTACCTGGCATGATCGATGAGCCGGGCTCATTCTCAGGTAATATCAATTCACCAATTCCGCCGCGCGGACCGCTAGCTAACCAGCGTATGTCATTGGCAATTTTCATTAACGCACATGCTAATATTTTCAATGCACTGTGTGCTGCGACCATGGGTTCATGTGATGCTAGTGCGGCAAATTTATTGGGTGCAGATATAAATGGTAAGCCAGTAATACTTGCAATATGCTCTGCAGCTTTGGTTGCGAAATTTTTGGGTGCATTTAAACCAG
>CANNIJ010000024.1 GCA_947505025.1 Legionellaceae bacterium
ACAACGTTCCCCATCCATGTCAAGCCAAGGTAAGGACCTTGGAAACCGACGTTTGAATTAATTGCTGAAGTACCATTTGTGGTTGTGTTATTCGCACTAAAGTAGTTAACAAACATCCAGCCACCATCTAAGGTCAAGTCACCTTGAGCCATAGCATAGGTGTATGTAGCACCTAATTTAGTATCTAACTCAGGAACAACCGCTGTGCTCGAAGTTATTATTTTATGTGGTACAGTGATTACTCCGGTACGTGGATTAGTGGTATTGCTATAGGTTGATGATTTAGCAGTTCCTGCTAATACGGCAATTGCACCGTTTGCATAAAATCCTAAACCATTGCCCCAATCGTAGGCCATATCAGTACCTACACGAGGACCAAATCCATTATACGTTGGATTTGTTCTTGTGTTATATACAACATATGCCGCGTCAGCGCCATTTTGTCCAATACTTGTGTAAGTACTGTTTGTTAGGCGCACGTATTGTCCACCACCGTGGAATCGGATGCTTTTATTTTCACCAAAGTCAACATGTTGTCCAAATTCCAGGTTAACAGCATTCCAGTTTGGATTTGAACTAACATATCCAGGTTGATAAGTCGCATCAGCAGCATAGGAAGATACGATTGAATCTGTAAAAGTTCTGCTGGTTTTACGATTAAGCTCGTACCAGTTCAAGTTTACGTCGCTGCCTGTGCCATAATGATAAGCGGCTTCTAAGAAAAAGCCCCATGAGTAAGGAGGATTTTTTCCGAAAGTCGCTAATTGTGTATTTGCGCCATCATATAATGTGACTTGTGATTGAGCCATACTGCCATCATATGTTGGTTGTAGGTACAATGCTTTACCACCAAATTCCCACGCGGTTGATTCGCAAGGAATTGTTACATTAACTGCACTGCAAACAGGCCCCATGGTTCCTGCAAACACCGCGCCGCTGCTTAACGCAAGCACAGCCAAAGCTGTTTTCTTTAGATTTAACATAAGTTCTCCGCCTTTTTTATTATTAAACTTCCGTTTTTTCGCCAAAGCCACAACGGTGTATCAGACTTCCGTACGCCATGTTTTGCTTTAATCTGAAAACGTACTTAGTAATGATTATCGAACCTGAATTCACCGTTGTCAACCTTATTACTGAAATTATCTTAAAATATCGCCAGGGCACAGGTTTTACCTATGGATTTCATGCTATGCTTTGCTTTTTTGGGTGGTCTAAATGACTAATATGCATAAGGTTTTAGGGATAAAGCACCGTTTTCGCGGATTTTTACCCGTTGTTGTTGATGTGGAAACCAGCGGTGTGCAGCCGGATAAAAATGCTTTATTAGAGATTTGCGTGGTGTTGCTCGGTTGTGACGAATATGGTCAGTTTAGCCCCGGTGATCGTTTTTTCGAACATGTGCTGCCCTTTGACGGCGCAGTTCTAGATCCTGATTCGTTGGCATTTAACGGGATAGACCCATTTCAACCGCTGCGGTTTGCGCTAGATGAAGCAACTGCGTTGGAACGATTGTTTGCGGTCATCCGTCAAGCAGTCAAACAACATAGTTGTCAGCGGGCGGTTTTAGTTGGGCATAATGCATGGTTTGATTTGTTATTTATTAAAGCAGCCGCCCAACGCTGCGGGTTGGTATCGCCATTTCATGCATTTACCTGTTTTGATACCGCGACTTTATCCGGGTTATTCTACGGACAGACGGTTTTATCTAAAGCCATGCAGCACGCCAAAATCGAGTTTAACTCGCAAGAAGCACATTCTGCCATTTATGATGCAGAAAAAACGGCCGTACTGTTTTGTAAAATGCTCAATAAATGGAGTGACATCAACAACTCTTCTGGGCAGTTATAAGAGTTGTTGATGTACTAATTACTACAAACTTTCTGCGTGTGCAGCTAAGTAATTGGCAACACCAGCGGGTGAGGCGTTCATGCCAGGATTGCCTGGTTTCCATCCAGCAGGGCATACTTCCCCATGTTCTTCGTGGAATGTCACTGCATCAATTAAACGCAACAGTTCATCTATATTACGACCGATCGGCAGATCATTGACGATCTGTGCACGTACCATACCTTGTTTGTCAATCACAAATGCACCGCGCAAAGCAACCCCTGCGGCCGGATGCTCAACCCCGTATGCTTGACAAATAGTATGATTGATATCCGCCACCAGGGTGTAATATACCGGCCCAATCCCGCCTTGCTCTACCGGAGTATTACGATATGCATTGTGAGTAAAATGCGAGTCAATTGACACTGCAACTATTTCAACGCCACGTTTTTCAAATTCATCTTTACGATGATTTAACGCCAAAAGCTCTGATGGGCATACAAAAGTAAAATCTAATGGATAAAAGAAAACTACAGCAAATTTTTCAGCAATAGTATCGAACAAGTTAAATTGATTGATTATCTCACCATTACCGCGCACAGCTGGAGCTGTAAAATCAGGCGCCATGCGCCCTACTAGAACACCACTCATATTGCTTCTCCTTGATTTTGATTAATTGCGTTGTGTAATAAAGTTTTTAACTGACCCGCCGCATGCATTTCTGTCAGGATATCTGATCCGCCGATCAGTTCAGCCTGCACATACAGTTGAGGAAAGGTTGGCCAGTCAGAGTAAACCGGTAGTGCTTGGCGAATTTCAGGATTGGCCAGCACATCAACCGAAGCAAAAGGCACGCCACATGATTGTAGGCACTTCACGGCTGTTGCAGAGAAGCCACACTGCGGCCGGTCTGGAGTACCTTTCATGTACAGAATAACGGTATTATCGGAGAGTTGTTGCTTGATCGTCTCCAGGACTTCCATAGGATGCTCCTCAGGGTTCATAAAAACAGGCTTATTATTATGCATCTGAGCAGCGACTGCAACTTACTTTGATGAATTGCGCCTAATGAACTCATTTTGCACTAAAAAATCAAATAATTATGGACATTAATCTAGATAGCAGGTAGAATGCGGGCCATGACCGGCAGGTGCGCTCAATGTAACTGCTGCTGACTTATTGCCAACCAAAGGCTATCATGATTGAAAATATACGTAACATCGCCATTATCGCTCACGTTGACCACGGAAAAACAACACTGGTTGACAAATTACTTGAGCAAACCGGCACATTAAATGTGCGTGCTCCTAAAGTTGAGCGCATGATGGACTCCAACGCTTTGGAAAAAGAGCGCGGCATTACTATTTTAGCTAAAAACACTTGTGTTCATTGGCATGGTTACAAAATTAATATTGTAGATACTCCTGGACATGCTGATTTTGGTGGTGAAGTAGAGCGGATTCTGTCGATGGTTGACAGCGTGTTGTTGTTGGTTGATGCGGTTGACGGCCCAATGCCGCAAACACGTTTTGTCACACAAAAAGCATTTGCCCGAGGTTTAAACCCTATTGTAGTAATTAATAAAATTGATCGTCCAGGCGCCAGACCTGACTGGGTTGTAGACCAAGTATTTGATTTGTTTGACAACCTTGGAGCTAATGACACCCAACTAGACTTTCCTGTGGTTTATGCTTCAGCGCTCAATGGTTATGCAAAATTAGATTTGGCTGATGAATCATCCAACATGGATGCTTTGTTGCAAACTATTGTTGATCGAGTAAGTGCACCAGTAGTTGAGACCGACGGCCCATTTCAAATGCAGATTAGCTCTTTAGACTACTCATCTTATGTTGGGACCATTGGTATTGGCCGCGTCAGTCGCGGACATATTAACGCCAAAGCACCGGTTAAAATTATCGATAAAGACGGCGTTGTGCGCAACGGTCGGTTGTTACAATTACTTGGATTCAACGGGTTAGAGCGGGTCGAGATTGAACAAGCACGTGCGGGTGATATTATCGCTGTTACCGGGATTGACCAACTACGGATTTCAGATACAATTTGTGATCCATTGACCGTAGAAGCACTGCCACCACTGACGGTAGATGAACCTACAATCAGTATGATTTTTCAAGTTAATGATTCTCCTTTAGCCGGCCAAGAAGGAAAGTTCGTTACCAGTCGTAAATTACGTGAGCGGTTACAAACGGAATTACTGCATAATGTTGCGTTACGCGTAGAAGATACGAATGATCCGGATAAATTTCGAGTATCTGGACGTGGCGAATTACATTTATCAATCTTGATTGAAACCATGCGTCGTGAAGATTACGAAATGGCGATTTGTAAACCAGAAGTTATTTTGCGCGAAGAAAACGGGGTTCAGCTTGAACCATACGAACGTTTGACGGTGGATGTTGAAGAGCAACATCAAGGCGCCATCATGGAAAAGTTAGGCGAGCGTCGTGGTGAATTACAAAACATGGTGCCGGATGGCAAAGGCCGTGTACGCTTAGATTATCAAATCCCTACTCGCGGCTTGATTGGTTTCCACACCGAATTTTTATCAGCTACTTCAGGCACAGGCCTTTTATATCACGTGTATGATCATTATGGTCCAGCTTTACGCGGCAGAATTGGTAAGCGTAATAGTGGGGTTTTAATTTCTAATTGCGCAGGTACAGCACGTGGTTTTGCTTTGTTTAATTTACAAGAGCGCGGACGTTTGTTTGCTGAGCCGCAAAACATCTGTTATGAAGGCATGATCGTGGGGATTCATTCACGTGATAATGATTTAGTTGTCAATGTGACTAAAGAAAAGCAACTAACTAATATGCGCGCATCAGGCACCGATGAAAATATTATTCTAACGCCAGCTATTAAATACTCATTAGAGCAAGCCTTAGAGTTTATTGACGATGATGAACTGGTTGAAGTAACGCCTAAATCTATTCGGTTGCGTAAAAAGGAACTAAAAGAAGCTGATCGCAAACGTACTTCACGTCTGACATCAAAAGATGATGGTTAATAGTCACATGCGCTTGCAACGTGTAATTGTTTACGCCCGGCAACATCGGGCTAATCAAAACGTAAATGAAACGTTAGATCGACTGGCAGAATATTTACATGAACAGTCGATCACCGCGGTTATGGATGCAAGCACCGCAGCCAGTTTCCAGCTCAACCTACCCGTTTTACCACAATCAGAAATGGGTGCGCCGGGTGATGTGATCGTAGTAGTTGGGGGCGACGGGAGTTTGTTGTCAGCCGCACGTTTGGCCATTCAAGTTAATGTGCCGGTTATTGGAATTAACCGCGGACAATTAGGCTTTCTTACCGATATATCACCAAATTTACTCGAAGAAGAATTAGGTGCAATGCTAGCCGGAAAATATCAATCAGAGTCGCGTTTTTTATTACAAGTTGGTTTGGATCAAGGTGTGGATGATCTGGCATCATTTCAAAGTCAAGCATTAAATGATATGGTGTTAAGTCGTGGAACTGAAACACATTTAATTAATTTTGATGTACATATCAACGGCGCCTTTGTCAGCCAATATCGCTCGGATGGTTTGATTGTAGCCACACCAACTGGATCGACTGCATATGCATTATCTGCGGGTGGACCAATTTTACATCCGGAATTAAATGCGCTGGTAATCGTACCGATGTTTTCACATAGTCTGAGTTCACGCCCATTAGTTATTGATGCAGCTGCAACCGTTGAGGTTTTTATTAGCATGCGAAATGAGCATGAACTGCAGCTGAGTTGTGACGGACATGAATCGTGCGTGGTTCAACCCGGGCAAAGAATTACAATTAAAAAACATCCGCGCAGTGTTTGTCTGTTGCATCCGATAGATCATCGATATTATGATACGTTAAGGATTAAATTAGGCTGGGGCTCTCACGGGTAAAAGTATGCTCATCACTTTACGCATTGAAAATTTCGCGATTGTTTCCAGTTTAACTATAGACTTTCTTGAGGGAATGACGGCATTTACTGGCGAGACTGGTGCCGGAAAGTCGATTATGATTGATGCCTTAATGCTGGCTCTTGGTGGTCGTGCGGATGCGAGTGTGATTCGTTTGGGTGAAAATAAATGCGATATTCTCGCAGGTTTTTCTTTCGAAGATGGATCACAACCGGCGGTATGGTTGGCCGAACATGAGATATGCGCAGAAGATGGCGAAGTTTTTTTACGCAGGATAATCAACTCTGAAGGGCGCGGAAAATCTTATATTAATGGCGTACAGTTCCCATTACAAAAAGTCAGAGAATTAAGTGAAACATTAGTTGATATCCATGGACAACATCAGCATCAACGATTATTAAAACATCAAACACACCGAGATCAACTTGACCATTATGCTAAGCATGATTATTTGTTATCTGAAGTGGCATTTTTATACCAAGAATGCGAGAAAATTCGCGCAAAACAAAAAAAATTATCTGGCAGCTCAATTAACCATGAACGTATAGCGCTCTTAGATTACCAATTAGAGGAATTATCTCAATTAGCCCTTTTGGACTCTGAGGTTGAAGCCCTACATACTGAGCATCAGCGGTTACATCATGCCCACGATCACTTAGCGCAAACGCAGCAACTATTAAATCTGTTGAATGGTGATGAACAGGCAAGTGCAAGCGGATTGTTAAGCTCTATTATGGTTAGATTAGCTACTTTGCCAGCCAAAGACGCGCATGTTCAGCAATGCGTCGAGTTAATCCAAAGTGCGCTGATTCAGTGTGAAGAAGCATTAGATGAACTAGAGTCATTTGGTGCAACCCTGGGCATGGATCCACTTCGTCTATTGGAAATTGAGGCCCGCATGAGCTCCATTCATTCAACTGCACGTAAACATCATGTGGACGCGCATCACTTACATACACATCATCAAACTTTATTAGATGATCGTCAGCGATTGTTAGATCTGGAGCTTGAAAAGCAGGCCTTAGATCAACAATATAATCAGCAGGTTAAAGCATATCAAGCTGCAGCCCTGGCTCTTTCAATCTCGAGAAAACATCACGCAGATAAATTAGCCGAAGAAATCACCGGTACACTGCATCGCTTGGGGATGCCTAATGGCATCATGTTAATTGAAATGAGTGAATTAGAGCGGATGCAACCACATGGTATGGATAAAGTTGAATATCGCGTGTGTACTAATCCAGGAATGTTACCTGACACTTTAAATAAAATTGCGAGTGGTGGTGAGTTATCTAGAATTAGT
Source organism: Legionellaceae bacterium (assembly GCA_947505025.1). Taxonomy (GTDB): domain Bacteria; phylum Pseudomonadota; class Gammaproteobacteria; order Legionellales; family Legionellaceae; genus CANNIJ01. The sequence goes on from CANNIJ010000024.1 coordinate 7,066, forward strand.
TTGGCCATTCAATTAATTACAGCACAAAGAGGCACAACGCCAACGTTGTTGTTTGATGAAGTTGATGTTGGTATTGGCGGCGCAACCGCGGCACGGGTTGGTCGACTGTTGCGCCAACTGGGCGATAGGCTACAACTTTTTTGTGTTACGCATCAAGCTCAAGTAGCCGCATGTGCGCATAATCATTTTAGAGTAGAAAAAGAAAGTGATGACAAACAAACGTTTACTCGGATTACTCAGTTAGTGCATGCAGAAAAAATTAATGAAATAGCGCGTATGCTCGGAGGTTTAACCATCACCGAACAAACGCGCAATCATGCTCAAGAGTTACTAGAAAATGCTTAGCTGATCTATCACTACAGATTAGCATATATAAAATATGCTTAGAACCACCACCAAGGATTATACCAGTGCCGATGATATACTCTGTGGTATCCTGCATAATGATAGCCATGATGATAGCCATGATGATAGCCATGATGATAGCCATGATGATAGCCACGACCATGGTATGCTGAAGCGTTACCAACGGTAAATATTATAATTAAGAGCGATAGTAACAGTGTTCGTGTTATATAGGTTGCGATATTCATAATATCACCTCTAAATGGTTACACATGATTTTTTATTGAAGCCGCCTTGGATATAAAACATGCCCGGCGTCTTAATTATCACCGAGCATGCATTGTTCTATGTGAAATAGTTCTTTAGAACTGTGTTTTTATAGTCCAATGAAGCCTAGTGGTGAGGCTACAATATTGGCTGTAGTATCAATAGTATTACCTGTAGTATCGATAGTCCCGACTACCAATCCACAAGACCAGCCGTTGTTCGTACCATTGACCCTGGAGTCATTACAGGCGTTCACACCATTTACCCAGTGGCCACTATTACGGTAAGCTACCATATGATTTTTTTGATCATGATACATGGTATGTTTGTGTGCGTATTTAACCGGTGTTACGTACTCAACTTGTGTAGTTACGAATTTAACCGGTTTCTCTATAACATAACTCACATTACTGCGGTGATATCCGCCAGTATAATTCACATTACTGTAGTTAGGATAGCCGCCTAGAAAATTCATAGGGCCAAACAATCCACCATTGTTGTAGTTAGCAGGAGCAAACAATCCACCATTGTTGTAGTTAGAATAGCCACCAGTATAACTCGGATTAGTAAGATTTCTATAAGCGTACCCAGTTTGAGTTCCTGCTGTTGCAGTTCCGGCTGTAACTGCCGTAATAATAAGTGATAGCACTAGTTTTCGTGTTGCACAATTTGAAATTTTCATAATTCACCTCTATTTTTGTGATAAATAAACATCCTTCATGATTTATTATAGAGCATAATCTGATTTTGTGTGGGTATAAATAGAAAAATAAATATGTCTGGAGCCATAAGATCGATGATGATGTATCAATCTTTGGTTGATTGTAAATTCTCAGAATCTTTTAGCGTAGTTCTATGTGCTGTTGGATTATTTTGTTCAGTAAAGATGGATGCTCAATTATCCGCTCTTTTTGGATGCGCGTACGTTTTTTTATATGCAACTCAATTTTCATCGCGACGGCTTTGCTAGCGTGGATTTCCCAGGATTGTGCAATACAAATTGGTTTGAAACTGCGGGTGTACTTGCATTTTCCAGTGCCGTTAATATGTGATTTGTAACGCTTTTCAAGGTTGTTTGTATAGCCGGTATAGTATGTATTGTTGATACATCTTAAGATGTATACCCAGTAAATTTTTTCTGACATTAGGGTTGCTCACAAATTTTAAGGACGTGGCACCATGAACCATGTTTGGAGTAATAAAATTAACATGATGATTAGTGTTCCAAGTATAAACCAACCATAACATGTGCCTTTTGTGGCAGGCAGCTCTTCACGAAATACATTTAACAAAACTGATCCGGCTAAAAAAGCAACCATAAAGGCTGTAACTAATACATTTACCGGATCAAAGATCACGGAAACCAGCCAGCCAAATAACAACGCACTCATCAGAATGAAACGCCCAAGACGATAAAATTTGATTGGATAAAGTCTACAAAACTTGCGATCGGTTAGGATAAAATGTAGTGCCATGGCAAAGGTAAACAGTGTTGTGGCGGTCAGACTGGAACGTGCGCGCAATGACATTGTATAAGTAATCAAAAAATTATACAGACAAAACATACCCAAGTGTAATCCATAAACCAAAATGTTATTATGATCCGGCGTATTACTATAGCGCTCAGCTAATGAATCAAAACCGTAATAAATTAAAAACCCAATCAATGCCACAATATAAATCATTAGTTCTGTAAATGGATTTAACCATTTGTTTTGCAGAAGAAGATTCCCTATAGGTCGGTTGTATTCAACCAAGTTAGGCAGCATATGTAAAAAAACATATGCGATAGCCGTTCCTCCAGCAAAGCTAGCTAATGCTTGCCCATGTTCAGGTAGGTTGTTGTTAAGCCATGGACTTAAATAATGAAATATCATTAAAAAAAGTGTAGATGCGCCGGCAATCCATAAATTTTGTTCTGTGATCCATAACATGGACAAAGACTCCTGTCGTTCCGGTATATTAGTATAAATAGGATAACAAAAAAAGTTCACGAAAGAGTATCTTTTCATGATTTTTATTATTGCTCTGAGCCTGTTATACTTTTAGCCGATTCTTTTTTGGAGAAAAATGTGCAAAATTTTGATAACGTGAACTTAATCCCAACCATTTTATGTGGTGGATCAGGCTCACGTTTGTGGCCTATTTCACGTGAAATGCATCCCAAGCAGTTTATTCGCATGAATGATGGACAAAGTTTATTGCAGAAAGCATTTCTCCGAGGGGCGATGTTACCCGGGGTGAAAGATATACTAACAGTTACCAATCACTCTTTATTTTTTAAAATGGAAGAAGAATTCAGTGCTTTAGATCAGGCGCATGTGTCCAGCTCGTTTATCCTCGAGCCATTTGGGCGCAACACTGCTCCAGCAAGCATAATGGCCGCTTTACACGTGACACAGCGGCATGGACCGGATTCATTATTATTAATGTTGGCAGCAGATCATCTGATCACCAACCATAGTGCATTTCAAAGTGCGGTGTCACAAGCTATAGATCTGGCCTTGGACGGTAAATTAGTTACTTTTGGGGTGCCGGTGTATGAGCCGAATACCGGCTATGGATATATTGAAGCCGATGGTTATAACGTCATACGTTTTATCGAGAAACCAGCACTAGAACAGGCTAAAGTTTACGCCGCTGATCCAAGGTTTTTATGGAACTCCGGCATGTTTGTGTTCTCAGCAAAAACGCTATTAGCTGGTATGGCAGAACATTGTCCTGATTTATTAGCTATAGCCCAAGCATGTTTTTCTAATGCAGCGCGCCAACCAACACAAACCACTTTAGATTCTCAGGCGTATCATGCAGTTCCTGATTTATCAATTGACTATGCTTTGTTAGAAAAATCCACAGAAGTTGCTGTGGTTAGATGTGACATGGGTTGGACTGATGTTGGTTCATGGTCTGTTTTAGGTGCATTGGGCGGTGCGGATGAGCTGGGTAATTTGGTAGAAGGTGATGCTGTATTGCATGATGTGACCAATAGCTATATTCAAAGTAACAGCCGTTTGGTTGGTGCTGTTGGGGTCAAAGATTTGATTATTATTGAAACTGCAGACGCGGTTTTAGTCGCAGATAAATCATGCGCGCAAGATGTAAAGCATTTATATTCACAGCTACAAACGCTGGGTCATGAAGCCCATAAAATGCATAAAACAGTACATCGCCCCTGGGGTTATTACACTGTATTAGAAGATGGTTTGCGGTATAAAATCAAACGAATTGAGGTAAAACCAGGTGCCAGTTTAAGCTTACAGATGCATCATCATCGTAGTGAACACTGGGTGGTTGTCAGCGGCATGGCTAATGTTACAAATGGTGAGAAAATATTTGTTGTGCATACGAATGAGTCTACATATATTCCAGCGGGATGTTTACATCGATTGTCCAATCCAGGAGTGTCGCCATTAGTCATGATAGAAGTACAAAGTGGAGATTACTTAGGAGAGGATGACATAGTGCGTTTTGAAGACAGTTATGGACGTACTTGAGCATCCTAGAACACCTTATTACCAATACAGTTGACTTGTGCCCTACCCCGGGATGAATTGTTTAGGTATAATAGCAACTTAAATTCTGTCTGGAGTTATCTGTGTCTGCAACAACGGTCTGGCAGAAGTGTTTGGAATTGCTTCAAGAGGAATATCCCGCCCAACAGTTAAATACCTGGTTGCGGCCATTACAAGCTGAAATTGCCAATAATTCGTTGGTTTTGTTGGCGCCAAATCGCTTTGTAGTGGATTGGGTCAAAAAACAATACTTATCACGTATACAAGAATTAGTACAGCAAATGCACCCTGAAATCACTCAGGTGATTGTTGAGATTGGCAGTCGTGATCCGGTGCCTAGTGAAGTGGTTGTTACTCCAGCGCAAGAACCGATAATAAAAGCTCGGACTAATGTGTCGCCGAAGAAGATGGCAGATCATTATAAAAACAGTTTTTTAAATAAAAATCTAACTTTTGATGTGTTTGTTGAAGGTTCCTCAAACCAATTAGCCCGAGCTGCATCTCTACAAGTTGCTGAGGGTCCTGGGGAGGCTTATAATCCATTATTTATTTATGGTGGTGTAGGCCTGGGTAAAACACATTTGATGCATGCTATAGGCAATGAAATCTTAAGAAACAATCCTGAAGCTAAAGTATTGTACCTGCATTCTGAACGTTTTGTGGCAGACATGGTGAAAGCCCTGCAAACTAACTCCATAAATGAATTTAAGCGGTTTTATCGCTCGCTAAATGCTTTATTAATCGATGATATTCAATTCTTTGAAGGCAAAGAGCGATCCCAGGAAGAGTTTTTCCACACTTTTAATGCTTTATTAGAAGGCCAGCAGCAAATTATTTTGACCAGCGATCGTTATCCTAAAGAAATTTCTGGCGTAGAAGAACGTTTGAAATCCAGATTTGGCTGGGGCCTGACTGTGGCAGTAGAGCCGCCAGAGCTAGAGACGCGCGTGGCTATTTTAGTCAGCAAAGCTGAATTATCTAACATTGAGCTACCCTATGAAGTTGCTTTTTTTATCGCAAAACGGATACGTTCGAATGTGCGCGAATTAGAAGGTGCACTGCGTCGAGTAATCGCGAATGCACATTTTACCGGCAAGGCAATCACAATTGATTTTGTTAGTGAGGCATTACGTGACTTGCTTGCGTTGCAAGATAAATTAGTAACAATTGAAAATATTAAAAAAACAGTCGCAGATTACTACAAAGTAAAAGTCGCTGAACTACTGTCAAAACGCCGCAGTCGATCGATTGCACGACCACGTCAAATGGCGATGGCGTTAGCTAAAGAGCTGACAAATCATAGTTTACCAGAAATTGGCGACCATTTTGGTGGTCGTGATCACACGACGGTGATTCATGCTTGTCGTAAAGTGAAGGCACTGGTACTAGAGGGTGGTGATTTTGCTGAAGATCATAAAAATTTAATGCGTACATTATCGTCTTAGGGAATACCTATGTTTGAATTCAGCATTCAAAAAGAGCCGTTGTTATTATCTTTATTGGCAGTTTCTGGTGCAGTTGACAAAAAACACTCTATGCCTATTTTGTCAAATTTACTCCTGACAATTCAAGATAATCAGTTAGTCCTAGGGGCTACTGATCTGGAAATTGAAATCACCGCTCGTTTGCCTTGTGTATCATTAGACCCACAAGGCAGTATAACTGTGCCAGCTAAAAAGATGGTAGATATTGTCCGCTCATTAAATGATCAGGCGCGTCTGACAATCGGACTTAAAGATGGTACGTTACTGATTAAAGAGGGGCGTAGCCAATTTAAATTAGCCACTTTGCCTGCGGATCATTATCCATGCACATTAATGGAGGCACATGTTTTTGAATGTTTCATTCCAAGAAACAACCTGATTTATTTGCTACAATCAACCCATTTTGCGATGTCACAGCAAGATGTACGTATTTTTTTAAATGGTTTATTATTAGAAATAGATCTCCAATCTATAACTGCTGTAGCCACAGACGGTCATCGTATGGCAGTTTGTTGCCTGCAACATCCAGAACTGCGAGATCACCAAAGATTCTTAGTCCCACGCAAGGGTATTCTCGAGATGCTGCGTTTGTTGAATAATATAACAGACGAAGTGGTGCAATTGGCAACCGGTAAAAATCATATAAAAATCGTGGCAGCACAATACACGTTTTCATCCAAGTTAATTGAGGCACGCTTCCCACCCTACTTAGGAGCGATCCCTAAAGGGCAAGATAAGCAGGTTATAATTGATCGAGATATTTTAAAACGCGCTTTATCACGGATTATGATATTAACTAACGAAAAATCACGTGCAGTATTATTACATATTCAGCCAGAACAACTGACTTTGATTGCTCATAATCAAGAACAAGAAGAAGCCACTGAATCTTTGGCAGCAGAAATTAATGGCCCAGAATTAAAAATAGGCATCAATGCAACTTATCTGATGGATGTACTGAATCACCTGCCGGACGGTCCAGTACGCCTATCATTTACTAATACTGATAGTAGTATGTTAGTCGAGACCTTGCAGGATACAGCATATCAATATGTCATTATGCCGATGAAGCTATGATCTTACAGTGTTTGAATATACATAATCTACGCACGCTGACTAATGTTCAATTAACTTTACATCCAAGATTTAATTTGTTTTACGGAGATAATGGATCGGGTAAAACTTCATTATTAGAAGCTTGTTACTTGCTCTCCCACGGACACTCTTTTCGTACACGCGAAACCTCACCGATCATTCAGCATGCTGCGTCTGTGATGACTGTGTTTGGTTCGACGACGGATGGGCAAACGATCAGTGTACAAAAAAATATTGAAGGAGTAACCCGCGCTCAATTGAACGGCCAACCATGTTTGCGCAGCAGTGATTTGGCACGGTTCCTACCTTGTCATGTATTACATCATGATATATTTAATATTATTGATGCAGGTCCAGCAACGCGACGTCAAGTATTAGATGAAGGATTGTTTCACGTGAAACAATCCTATTTGCCGGTATGGCGCGAATATCGCAATGCACTAAAGCAGCGTAATGCCTTGCTCAAGCAAAATGCGGGCACAGCAGAATTTGATCCATGGGATCAAGCGATGGATCATTACTCCAGAATTATAGATCAGGATCGCAGCGTATATGTGGCCGCCTGGGATGTGGAGTTTCAGTCAATGTTAGCCAGCCTAAGTAACTTGAAGTGTACTTTACGTTACGAAAAGGGCTGGGATAAAAAAAATACAGGAGCATCATTGGTTTCGAGTTTGAAGGAGCAACTAGCGCAAGATCGTATACGTCAATATACTTACTCAGGACCACATCAAGCGGACTTGTTCTTTGACATACAACCGTTGGGTGCGAAAAAACATGCTTCAAGGGGTCAACAAAAGATTTTATTGATTGCCTTAAAGCTTTCAAAGACCCAATTATGGGGTGGTTCAAGCATCCATTTATTCGATGATTTGAGTGCGGAGCTAGATACGCCACATCTTGAGAGGGTTTTGGCTTGCTTAAATCAAATTAACGGGCAAATATTTATTACCGGATTAGATGCCGATAAGCTATCATCATTGATCTCATCGCAAACGTCACAAGTGTTTCATTTAATTGCAGGTGAGTGCGTTTAATGCAATTTAGCGCCTAGAAGAGAATCGATCCAGCGTGGGAAGTGTAATCTTAAAAAGTGCCTTTACTAAGCAATAATGGCATTCATAACCGCAGTTCGGCGTTGTTTCTTAACCCATGAATTGAGCAGATCGAAGCGGTCAACACGGAGTCCTGTTATCATGGTCGCCATTGAAATCATACTCGGTTAACGCAGATATGCCTAATAAATACCCAGAGAAACCTGGCTGGAACGTCCCAAAACAAAAATTCAAAGTAACAAACTGGGGCGAATACAATGATTCCTTACGTCGACGCGGCAATATTACCGTCTGGCTATCTGATGACGCCATATCTCAGTGGTATGAGATGGACCGAGTCTATAATGGGACTGGTGCCCCAAGGCTGACGTGGTGATACCACCCCGATCCAACGCCGTCAAGAGCGATAAATCCGCTCCACAGCGCAATCGTAGTATTGCCGAAATTGAAATAAACGGACGAATGCAACGGCAAAAAAAACAGGGAGTATGGCCGTCGAAATTATTCGGAACTGGGCGTTCAACGTTACCAACGAACCTTTGGGGATGCGATGCATGCACGGGATTTTCCTCGCCAACAGCAAGAAGCTATGATCGCTAGTGGTGCACTCAACAAAATGACATCACTTGGTATGCTACAAAGTCATCGATCCGCCTAAATTTTGTGACAGAAGACGCTGCGTGGGGTTAAGAAACAACGCCCTACGACGCAATAAATAACCTAGTTCATCTCGACATGATTAATCAAATTGAAGTATTTTGTGCTGATGTGAGGAACATGAGCAAGAAAATTACAGAATACAAGCGGGCATTAAGCCAATTCATTGACAATAAATTTTGACAAAAAGGATAATCATTGCTATTGTGTACTTATGTGTACGCAATATTAAGGATTGCCATTATGAGCGCAAATGTTTTGAAAGTAGGCATGCGAGAGTTTCGCGCACACTTGCCACAATACCTATTAAATGCCGTGCCTGTTGCGATCACGCGTCATGGTGAGACTGTCGGCTACTATATTCCGACTCGTCATCACGTAGAGCAAGCTGAGCTAGATGCTTTAAAACAGGCAGCTATGGCACTTGAAAAATTACTTTTTTCTCATGGCGTAACAGAAGATGAGTTATTTCAAGAATTCCGCTCTCTGAGAGAAGGGAAAGAATAATGTCGTCCAGTATGCTGGTTTTAGATGCGAATATTCTCATTCGCGCGGTACTTGGTAATCGAGTAAGAACGTTGCTTACAACATACGCTGGAGTTGTCGATTTTTTTGCACCAGATGTTTGTATGGCAGATGCTCAGAAATATTTACCCATGCTTTTCGAAAAACGATCACTTCCGGTGGAACCAGCATTAACATTGCTTTCTAGCCTTGAGTGCCTCCTGCATATCGTGGATGAAAATGTTTATAAGTCGCTAGCAGATGATGCGCGCCTTCGCATAAAAAGCCGTGACATTAGAGATTGGCCTATAGTAGCAACAGCTTTAACGCTAAACTGTCCAATCTGGACAGAAGATCAGGATTTTTTTGGCTCAGGGATCCCAACATGGACAACGGATAGAATTCATATTTATTTTGAAACGTCTGCTGCGAGATAAAATTAAGGGCTGATCCTTCAACCCACCATCGAATACGCACTGATTTGACATAACAGTATAATAAACCCTATAATTAAACCACAATACAGGTCTTTATTTAGGTCTTAAAAATGCAAACTTTATATGCAACACAAGTCGCTAGCATTAGCGAATTAAAGAAAAATCCAACCAAGCTCATTAATGATGCGCATGGAATGCCCGTGGTTATTCTCAACCACAACATCGCCGCCGCTTACTTGATCCCAGTGGAAACGTTTGAAAAACTGATGGATGCTGTTGATGATAACGAGCTAAAGAATATAGTAGAGCAACGCCTTTCAGCACCATTTACATCAATTAAGGTTGAGCTTGATGATCTATGAGCTGCATTTTCATCCTCTTGCCTTAAAAGAGTGGAAAAAACTGTCACAGGAATTACAGGAGCAATTTAAAAAACAATTGAAGCGGCGACTTGAAAACCCGCATGTGATTTCTGCCAAATTGAGCGGGCAGCTTAAGGATTGTTACAAGATCAAATTACATCAAGCGGGCTATCGATTGGTCTATCAAGTTAACGACAATAAAATGATTCTCTTGGTTGTTGCTGTGGGCAAACGAAACAAAAATAAAGTCTATGAGTCAGCCGAAGGTAGGCAGGAGCCGTAGTATGAATAAGGTACGTTATGATGTGTGCCCCTGTGATTCTCAAAAAAGTTATTTATCCTGT